>JBEKJD010000046.1:0-13881 GCA_050011415.1 Dissulfurispiraceae bacterium
AGATTGTCGGCTTTCTGGATGACGCTCAGGAAAAGAAGGGCATGGAGCTGCGAATAGATGATGCGACATATAAAGTTTTTGGAAAGACCAGGCATTTTAGCAAGTTTGTTAATTTATTGAATGTATCTACTGTTATTATTGCAATCCCTTCGCTTTCTCTTGAGAAAATGTCGGAGATTACCAGTTCGGTCCAGCGATACACAAAAAGCGTTCTTCTCGTTCCTGACCTTAAAGGCATAGCTCTCCTTAACACCGAGTTATGGCATCTTTTCATGCAGCAGCTCTTTCTTCTTAAGATAAATAACAACTTGAAATCATTATTTAACAGGATGGTAAAGAGAAGTTTTGATTTAACTATGGCGCTTCTTTTCTCGCCCATTTTTCTGTTGCTTGCCGGTGTCATCGGAATTCTTGTTAAAATCGACTCGCCCGGCCCTCTATTTTATTCGCATATTCGCGTCGGGCAGAAAGGTAAATCCATAAAGGTTTATAAAATAAGGACTATGTACCTGGATGCGCAGGAAAAATTGAAGAATTTTCTGGAAAATGATCAAGGGGCCAGAGACGAGTGGGAAACTTTTTTCAAACTGAAAAATGATCCCAGAGTAACACGGGTCGGGAAATGGTTGAGAGAAACCTCTCTTGATGAACTGCCGCAGATCATAAACATAGTAAATGGCAGCATGAGCCTGGTAGGGCCGAGGCCTGTGCTGCGGGAGGAAATAGATAATTACTATAAAGAATATGCTGATTACTATTTTATGGTCAAGCCGGGAATGACCGGTCTATGGCAGACAAGCGGAAGGAATGTCGTAAACTATGATTTCAGGGTCAAGCTCGATACATGGTATGTCCTGAACTGGTCATTGTGGTTTGATATTGTCATATTATTTAAAACAATCAAGGTCGTACTCAAGAAGGAAGGAGCATATTGATCTGACCCTCTAATCTCTGCAATTCAGGCAGTAGATGAATCTCTTTCGCTCGCTCCGTTTTGACAGTTCTAGGACTCGTCTCGCTACAGTCGCAAAATTCCCTTCGGTCAGTTTCGCTCCTGTTTTACGCTCGCTCGCCAAGAACTCCAAAACTCCGCTAATGCTTCAGAGATTCATCTACTGCCTGAATTGCAGTTCCAATCTAAACATAGTAGAAGTAGAAATAATAAAAATGCTATAATGACAGATTAATGTTTGCGGGTGTAGCTCAGCTGGTAGAGCACAACCTTGCCAAGGTTGGGGTCGCGGGTCCGAATCCCGTCGCCCGCTCCATAAAAAAAACAGGTTAAGATTGAGGTTAAGGTCGAGTCAAAGTAAAATGTTCCTTTGAGATGTTTCTTAACCTTAACCTCAGCCTGTTTTCATCTTTTTCACGGCGACGTACCCAAGTGGCAAGGGAGAGGTCTGCAAAACCTTTATCCAGCGGTTCGAATCCGCTCGTCGCCTCCATGCATTTATTACCTGTAAGGTATTTACAGAGTTGGGAATGAGAGTGCCTGGAGGGAGAATATTTGTAAATACAATAAGATGTGCTATTAACTAAGTCGGTCCGACCTCTGTTTTGCCTTGGTTTCAATAGGTTTACCGTACAACCTCTTGACATTTTTTTAAAAATATGGCAACATCTTATTGAAGATAAAGAAGTTTTTGAACGCGTTTAGCCACAAAGACTTTTAGCTTTGTGGCTTTTTTTGTTAGAATCTTCATTAAGATTCTCAAGTATCAATTTGCAGGTGAGGAGGAAATTTTATGGCTCAGGGCACAGTAAAATGGTTTAATGAATCAAAAGGGTTTGGTTTTATCACCAGCGAAGACGGTAGTGATGTCTTTGTCCATTATTCTTCTATTCAGGGCGATGGTTTTAAAACACTTGCAGAGGGGGACAGAGTCAGCTTTGATGTTGAGAAGGGCCCAAAAGGTCCAAAAGCAATAAATGTAGTAAAGATATAAGCGTTTGAGGAAGAGGAGCCTTACCGGTTTAGCGGGGGCGGGGGTATTTTTATAAGAGATGATGTCAAATAAACAGCACCATTCAGCTAAAGCAGAATTAAACAGGCAAAATAAGATAGCTGCGGGCCTTGTATCCGAACGCTTTCCTAAAGTCAAGAGTATCGTTGTAAATATGACCTATTACCAGAAAGGCGTCAATCCTGTTCTTATGGTACGCATGGTAAACATTCTGCCTACTACCTATGCATATTTTAATATGGAATGCATGATAAGAGATTGTGTTAATGGAGGTTTTGAGTTGACGCCGATTATAACAAGGATGGTAAAGGGCATGAAAAAGACCCTGAAAGGAAAACTTACCTGCAAAGGCAAAAATGACGGTCTTGAGCCTGACCACGCAAGTATAGAATACGAAATTGCTATAAAATACAACAATAAAAAAACAGGCGATAGGTAATAAAAACAGGTGATAGGTCAGGGGTTATAGGTGATGGGTAAAGTGAAAAGGCCATTTGTGTGTGTTTCTTTGATTCTATTACCTCTGACCCATAACCTATTACCTGTTTTTCTAATACTTCATAATTTCCAGGTAATCCCTCGTGTCTGTCTCATCGTCTCCTTTTGACGTTGCAAGTATTTGTTTCATCTCCCCGATGAATTTTGCCTTATCGCCGTTGAAAGCGGAATCTATTGTGATTGCCTGCTCAATTGTGGCGGCAGCATCGCCATATCTGCCGGTTTTATTGTAAGTGAGTGAAAGTCCGTAATATGCCTGAGGTGTTGATGGAGAGCGTTTTATAGAGTCTTTAAAGGCATCGATGGCATTATCAAACTGCCCAAGCCTGTAATAGGCTATGCCAAGGTAGTAAAAGGCATTCTGGGGAGTTTTATAGATCACATCTGACGAGGCCTTTTTGAGCGGCTCTACGGCCTCTTTCCATTGGCGCATTTTGACATAGGTAATGCCGAGATAAGTGTATGCATCAGAAAATTTAGGATCAATGGAAACCGCTCGCAGAAATAATTCCTTTGCCTTTTCAAACTCCTCAAATTGCAAATGGATATATCCCAGGCTGAGAAGGGCATTCTTGTTGCCGGGATCAAGCTGCAAGGTTTTCTGAAATTCGACAAAGGCCGCCTGTAAATTACCCTCGCTCAAAGAGGCTATACCCATTTTATAGTGATAGTCAGAATTTCTCTGGTCACTTCTTGAGAGCGCAAAGGAGCAACTGTTCAGAACAAGGCATGCCGCAAAAAAAAAGCCGAGAAGAAGGCAACGGGCAGAAGTTTTCATGACTTCAGTTTAAACTATTTATTGCATTACAGGCAATAAGGATAGGTAGAGGTAGAGGTAGAGGTAATGCCCGACACCCGTCTGGGTTTTTGCTTTACCTATACCTCTACCTTTTCTACTATGCTCTGCAAAGTTCTTTCTATTTCTTCAATAGCTTCGTGAATAGGCATATCACGCGCGTCGAGTTCAAACCCGTCCGGATAAAACCTGATGGATACGCCGAAAGAGAGCGAAAAGAGGACTTTCATGAGCCGGTCAAAGAAATCCTCCGGGATCTTATAGGTATTGTCAGGATCAAGAAGAAAGAAAAAACGGTATCTCCCTTCAATGTCAGACACCTTCGTTATATAGAGCTGTTTTGAAAGCAACTTGATTTTTATGACGTGCAGCAGGTTTATTGTCTCTTCAGGCAAGGCTCCGAACCGGTCGGAGAGTTCATCTCTGAGTTCAGCAAGTTCGTCCAGGGATTTGAAAGATGATATGCGCTTATATATGCTGAGTCTGAGACTGATATCGGAGATGTAATTATCCGGAATGAATGCGGACAGCCTAAGCCGTATGGTTGGCTCTATTTCTTCCACCACATCGTGCCCTTTCAACTCGGCAACGGCTTTCTCAAGCATTTCCATATACATATCAAATCCGACTCCGTTGATACATCCTGACTGTTCTGCCCCGAGGAGATTGCCGGCGCCCCGTATATCGAGGTCTTTAAGGGCAAGCCTGAACCCGGCTCCCAGATAACTCATTTCCTGTATTGCCTGCAGCCGCTTCCTGGCATCATCCGTGAGGCTGTCTTCGCCAGGCAAAAGGAAATATGCGTAGGCCTGGACATTGCTTCGACCAACTCTTCCCCTGAGCTGATAGAGGTCAGCCAATCCAAATGTGTCAGCCCTGTCTACAACAATGGTATTGGCGGTGGGAATATCAATCCCTGACCCGATAATTGCGGTACATACAAGTATGTCAATATCATGGTTCAGGAAGCGGAGCATTATTTTTTCCAGTTCTACCTCCAGCATTTGTCCATGCGCTATTGCGAGCCTGGCATCGGGCGCCAGCTTGAGCACATAATCAGCTGTTTTTGCTATGTCCCGTATACGGTTATGAACGAAAAATACCTGTCCGCCTCTTTTAACTTCTCTGCTGATCGCCTCTTTAATCGTATTACTGTTAAAGACGGTGACTATGCTCCTGACGGCAAGCCTTTCTTCCGGCGCTGTTTCTATAACAGCAATCTCCCTGATGCCTGACAGGGCCATATGCAGTGTCCGCGGGATAGGCGTAGCTGTAAGCGTAAGAATATCGACGCCTTTTTTCAGTTCTTTAAGCCGCTCTTTCTGGGCCACCCCGAAACGATGCTCTTCATCGATAACCAGCAGCCCCAGGTCGCGAAAGCGGATATTCCTGTTCAGGAGCATATGAGTGCCGATAACTATATCGGTTTCGCCATCAGCGAGGAGCTTGACAGATTGCCGGACCTGCTCTTTGCTTTTAAACCTGCTAAGATAATCGATCTTTACAGGAAAGCCCGGGAAGCGCATTTTAAAAGTCCGGAAATGCTGCTCGGCAAGCAGCGTTGTCGGCACAAGGACCGCCACCTGCTTGCCGTCAAACACAGCCCTGAAAGCAGCCTTTATAGCGACTTCTGTTTTACCGTAGCCGACATCGCCGCATAGCAGCATATCCATCGGGGTTTCCGAATGCATGTGTTTTTGAATTTGTTCAAATGCCTTTATTTGGTCCGGAGTTTCGTCATAAGGGAAAAAATCATCGAATTCCCTGTGCATAGGGGTATCCTCACTGAAGACAAATCCACGGGATACCTTTCTCGCGGCATAAAGCTTGATAAGCTTGTCGGCCATTTCCCTGATTTTTTCTTTCACCCGGTGTTTTATCTTTTGCCATTTCCTGCTTCCAAGCCGTTCAATAGGCGGGGCGTGCCCTTCGCCGGCGCTGTATTTCTGCAGTTTGTCTATGCTGTAAAAAGGTATGTATAACCTGTCGCCATGAGCATACTCCAGGATTATCAAATCTTCTTCGTAGCTGTCTGTCTTTTGGCGCTGAAGTCCCATGAACCTGCCTATTCCATGGTCCGTATGCACCACGAGATCACCGGCTTTAAGGTCATCGATGGCAAAAAGAAGACCAGAGGCTTTGGACCGCTTCAGAGGTCTGTACGCAGGCCTCTCGCCGAAGAGTTCTCTGTCTGTCAGGACCAGGGCATCCTTTATTCTTATGCCTGCTGAGAGTGTGCCGACTATGAGGCAGATACTGCCGTAGTATGACTCAAGGTCTCTATATTTGATGACCGGCGCTATTACCCCGCCGTCGAACAGGATATTTTTGAGACGTTCTGCCTGGGCTTCCGAAGGGAGGGCTATCAGGATGTCGGAGCCGGCTTTTTTAAGCGCCGCAGGTATATCGCCAAGCTCTTTCCGCTCTTCCGGCACAAGGCCCAGGCCTTTGACTGGATGCTCCATCGCATCGATACCATCGCCCGCGAAAGGCAGGTGCGAAACCGAATAAGATGGAAGGTCAGGGTGGGACCCCAAATAATCAGAGATTTTTTGGGGTGCAACTACGTACACATCCGGATTTATACTGTCTGCCAGTTCGCTGATTATTGTGCTGCCCGGATCATCCTCTCTTGCCGGGAGGATGGCCAGTTCATGGACCTCTCTTATCGAACGCTGCGTTTCAATATCAAAACTGCGGACTACTTCTATCTCATCCCCGAAGAACTCCACTCGTACAGGCAAATCTTCGTTGGCAGGGTAAATATCGAATATCCATTCCCTCTGGCTGTATTCCCCCTTTTCCACCACTACGCTGACCTTTTTATACCCGAGGCCTGCCAGCATGTCATTCAATGTGTCCCGCTCAAGGGAAAGTCCTTTCTTGACAGTTGCAACAGTCTGCTTCAAGCGTGGAAGTGATAACCCGGTACTGCAAGCCTCCGGAGAAGTTATTATGCCGGTGTTTCTTTGAGTGCTGCCTGCCAGGAGCACTGAAGCCCTCGTCCCGACAAGCTCGGGGCTTGATGCAGGTGGGAAAAGGCTGATCGTGTTTTGATTTCCTGATATTAGCTGCCTGAAAAACAGAAGGTCCTTATAAAGCGCAGAGGCGGATTCGGCGGAATCCTCGATTACAATAAATGAGTTGGGATCGAACAGGAGCAATAATGCAAAATGAGGCAGCGAGAGGTTATATATCTTTCTTCCAGACTCAACTGTCAATTCCCTGAAAAGTCTTGAAGCATGGCTTGTCAAGCGCTGATACAGATTTTGCATGACCTAAAACAACTCAACCACCCCGCTCTCAAGGTGGTATATGCCGGTAACAACCTTGAGGTCTCCTGATGCAATCAGGTTTCTGACCACAGGGCTTTTTCTGAGAAGGTATTTCTGCTGAAGCAGCACGTTCTCCCTTATGGCATTATTAAGGATATCCTCTTTAGTGCCGCCAAGCGCAGTTGCCTTTCTTACGGCAGGCAGTATTTTCCTGAGTATTGTTCCGATATTGTCTCCGGTTTTTCCTTTTGCTTCCATGGCCGCCGATACTGCGCCGCATTTATCATGTCCCAGGAGAATTAGAAGGGGAGTATGGAGGTGTTCGACAGCATATTCGATACTGCCCACGGAAATGGGATCAATCACATTGCCTGCTACACGGATATCGAATATATCACCCAATCCCTGGTCAAAAATTATCTCAGGGGGCACTCTTGAGTCTGAACAGGTAACTACTATTGCAGAAGGATGCTGCGCTTTTGAGAGTTCTTTTCTTCTTGCATCGCCGGTATCTTTTACCGCAAGACTGTTTGAAACGAACCGCTTGTTGCCGTCCAGAAGCTTGCTTAATGTTTCATCACCTTTTTGAGCGCCCGCAAAGGCAAGGGTGACAGTAAGAATCAGGCAATAGGCTATAGGCAATGGGCCATGGGCAATAGGGGATAGAAAAAGAACGAATCTCTTCATAATTTTTTGCAGCCTTGATCCTTGTCTCTGTTTTTTGCCCATGGCCTATCTCCTATTGCCTATTGCCTGTTTTTAGTATCTTCTCGATAATCCCGCTGGTTGAGATACCTGCAACATACGGGAGACTGCGTACGTCAGCCACAATATCAGAGCCGACGATGTCCTCTTTTTTCCAGTCGCCGCCTTTTACAAGCACATCAGGTTTGATTCTTTTTATAAGTTCGTATGGAGTATCTTCTGAGAAGATGGTGACATAATCGACCATTTCGAGTGCTGCGAGCACCTCTGCCCGGTGTATTTCCTCATTGATAGGTCTTTGCGGCTTCAATCGTTTTACCGAAGCATCGGAATTCAACCCGACAATGAGAATATCTCCCAGTTTTCCGGCCTCTTTCAGGTAGCGGACATGCCCGAGGTGCAACAGGTCAAAACAGCCGTTGGTGAAGACTATTTTTTTCCCTTCGGATTTGAGACTTGCAGCAATTTCTTCAAGTTCACTGAGAGAACATATTTTGGGCATAATGCTCCAGCAACTTCACAGCTTTTTGAAGTACTTCCCTGTCGCTTTTATAAGACAATTTTTTCAGGGCATCGTCAATAGGGAACCATTGCGCCTCATCCACTTCCGGGCAGGCATTGCAGATTACGCCGCTGACATATTCCACGAGGAAGTATATGACGGTTTTTCGGTATTTTATGTTCTCATCCTTAAGGTAAAACCAGTAAGATTTTGTATCAAGCGGGCTTACGATTTTGCCTGTAAGTCCCGTCTCCTCGCGGATTTCCCTTATTGCAGTTTCCACGGGCTGCTCCCCTTTATCGATTATACCTTTAGGCAACGTCCATACGGCCTTACCTCTCGTTGCGATCAGGGCTGTTTCAAAACCTGCGTTTCCTCTCCTGAAGATGACGCCCCCAGCCGAGGACAGGTATTTCATCGTTGCCGGCTTCATATTTATGGTAATGGTTTTCCGGTTATGAGTCTGAAGATATCGTTATACATTGCGAAAATCATGAGCATAATTAGCATGGCGAGCCCTACGCGTTGAGCCATCAAAAGGGTCCGTTCGCTCAAGGGCTTTTTGCGTAAAGCTTCAAGACCGATGAAGAAAATGTGTCCGCCGTCAAGAACAGGGATAGGCAGCAGATTCAATATGCCGAGATTAATGCTTATGACCGCAGCAAAAAGGAAATAGTTTAAAGCGCCTGCGGTGGCCTGTTTTTCAGCTAACTGAAATATCAGAATAGGTCCGCCGATGGTTTCAACCGGAACTATCCTCTGAATAAGTTTTATTATGCCTACTACGGTCAAAGCGGAGATGTCCCATGTTTTCATTACTGCACTGTTAATGGCTCCGGGCAGGTTTTCCTTAACTATAAATGTTTCACCGGATGGCTTCACACCTATGAGTCCGACACCCCGTTCTTCCCCGAATATGTCTTTCATCTTTGTGCTTTCAGGAGTTACTGATAGGTTGAGGCGTGAAGCATTTCGCTGAACTGTCAGAGCCAAAGGTTTGCCGGGGCTGCTGTGAATGATATCGGTCATCTCAGCCCACTGTTTAATCGGCGTCCCGTTGATTGCTAAAATTTTATCGCCTTTCTGCAGCATGACTTTTGCAGCCGGCATACCTGGTACTACCTCTCCGATTGTCGGGAGAAGTGTGGGGATTCCGGCAAGAAAAACAAAGAAGAAAATGACGACAGCAGTCAGAAGGTTGAACAAGGGTCCGGCAAGGACAATCAGAACGCGCTTATAAGCCGGCTGGAAGCGGAATGAGCGCTCCTTCTCCAAAGCCTCCGCCTCATCTTCGACCTCGCCGATGTCTTCCTGTCCCAGCATCTTGACATAACCGCCAAGAGGCACAGCCGAGATCATATATTCGGTATCGCCAATCTGTTTCCCGATGATCCTGGGCCCGAATCCAAGCGAAAACTTTAGTACTTTCACTCCGCTTATTTTGGCCACCAGAAAATGGCCCATTTCATGTACGAATATGAGAAAGCCGAATAACAGGACTGCTGATACAATGCTCAATTAAGTCCTCCGTAATAGTTCATAGTTAACCTTAACGTTAAAAAATACTTTGGTTCACCCGTCGTCATTGCCCGACTTGATCGGGCAATCCACCCTTCGACAGGCTCAGGGTGACATTTGTCATGGTGAGCTTGTCGAACCATGGATTCTCCGGTCAAGCCGGAGAATGACAATGGAGAGTTCACTCAGAGTGAGTCATCAGTTATGAGCTTCCGTGCTTTTTCTCTCGCCCATCTGTCAGCTTCAATTATAACTCCAATGTCACCTGCAGGCTGTATCGCGTGCGAATCCATTACTTTTTTTATTATAACAGGTATTTTATTAAAACCAATAATGCCATCCAGGAATGCCTGGACCGCGATCTCATTAGATGCATTCAGCACCGCCGGCAGCGTCCCGCCCTCTTTCAGCGCCGCATAAGCAAAAGAGAGGCAAGGGAACGTGGCATTATCAGGACTTTGGAAGGTGAGTCCGGGCAGTTTCTCCCAAGAAAGGGGTTCCATTACTGAGGTGAGTCTTTCCGGGTAAGACAGGGCATAGGCAATGGGCCCCTTCATGTCTGCTTGAGAAAGCTGGGCCATGTAACTGCCATCTGCAAACTCGACAATGGAATGTATGACGCTTTGAGGATGAATCAGCACATCTATTTTATTGACGGGCAAGCCGAAAAGGTAAAAGGCTTCGATCACTTCGAGACCTTTGTTCATGAGCGTAGCTGAATCTATCGATATTTTCCGCCCCATGCTCCAGTTAGGATGTTTGAGAGCGCTTCCAGGGGAGACTGTTTCAAGCTCCTTCTTTGTCTTGCCGACAAAAGGTCCGCCGGAAGCAGTCAATAATATTTTTTTTACAGAGCCTTTATCGTAACCCTGCATGCATTGAAAAATAGCGCTGTGTTCACTGTCAACAGGCAGGAGCGTTGTGCTGTGAAGACTGACTTCAGCAAGAGCAAGATCTCCGGCCATCACGAGTGTTTCCTTGTTTGCCAGTGCCACTGTTTTACCTGTCCTTATGGCGGCCAGAGTGGGCAAGAGGCCTGCAGCCCCCACTATAGAGGATATAACAATGTCCGCCCCCTGCATTGAGGCCGTACTGCTTATTCCGTCAACGCCCATACGCACCTCGGGTGCAGTATGACTTGCCAGTGAGCCACGGAGCACTTTATAAGTTTCCTCATCAGAAACAGCGACTATTTCAGGATGAAATCGCTGGATCTGCTCCATAAGGAGCGCGGCGTTCCTGCCGGCGGTCAGGCCGACAACTCTAAAGCGGTCGGGGAATCTCGCAATGACATCCAGCGAGCTTCTCCCTATAGAGCCTGTAGAACCAAGAATCACTATTTTCTTCATAGTAAAAGTGTTATCCAGTACAAGAAAGGTCCTGCGAAGAGCGCCCCGTCTATTTTGTCGAGGATGCCTCCGTGACCCGGAATGAAAGAACCGGAATCTTTAATATTTGCATCGCGTTTGAACATGGATTCTACGAGGTCTCCTGCAATGGTTACCAATCCGATGACCCCACCCATTACCAGAACCCATAACGTTTTCTTATGGTCCAGCAGCATAGGGCCGAGGACGAGAGATGCTGTTATGCCTCCGGCAACGGAAGCGACAGCCCCAGCCACTGTTTTATTGGGACTGACTGAACCATAGAGTTTTTTCTTCCCTATCCCTTTGCCGACGTAGTAGGCTGCGCTGTCCGCAGCATAGACGCAGCCATACAAAAACAAAATCCATTCATAACCCTCTAACCTCAAATACCACTGGGTGACCAGCAGATTGGGAATATAAAAGATGCCGACGACAGCCTGGGCAATATCTCGTAATGCTCCCGCAGGATCTCTTTTCCCGAAGAGTCTTGCCAGTGCAATCAGCACAAATGAGAGGACAAAAACAAAAGTTTGCAGGCCTGCATTAGGGAACTTAAAACCAGGAAGGGGTACCGGGATAAATGGCGCACATAACGTGAAAATGCCGCCAACTATGCCGATCAGTGAGAGTAATTTGTCGGTTTTATACATGGAATAGAATTCGGCCTGAGCGACAATGCTTATTAATATCAGGAGACAAAGAAAGTAAAGCGAAGAGAGCTTTGCAATATAAAAGTAGAGGAGCGGCAGTGCAATCAGCGCAACAATGATTCTTTTTAAGTGCATATCGTCAGAAACCTGGTCGCGTTCCGGGCAATCCCGAAGCAAAAAGATTCCCGGAACCGTCTACTTTTCCGAAGCGCCTGCTTCTCGTCCGGTATTCGTTGATAGCATCAAGCAATTCCTCTTTCGTGAAGTCAGGCCACAGGGTGCTGGTGAAGTAGAATTCGGAATATGCAGATTGCCAAAGGAGAAAATTGCTCAACCGTTGTTCTCCGCTGGTCCTGATTATGAGATCAGGGTCGGGGAGACCGGCTGTATCCAGCAGTCCGGCGATATAGTCTTCTGTAATATCGTCAGGCCGGACACCTGTTGCGACTGCTTTTTTAACTGCCCTGATAATCTCATCCCTTCCGCCGTAACTGAGAGCGCACTGAAAGATAAGGTTGCTGTTGTTCCTCGTTTCATGCTCCGCCATCTCCATAATGGCACGGATAGTCTCCGGCAGCTTCTCCCTGTTGCCGATAATTCTGAAGCGGATGCCCTCTTTCATGAAATTGTCAAATTCTTTCTTCAATGTAGACTCAAGGAGTGTCATAATTACTGAAATCTCTTGCTCGGGCCGCATCCAGTTCTCTATTGAGAAGGCATATAAAGACAGCACTGCCACGCGCAGTTCTTTTATTGCTTCCACAATTTCGTGGACCCTTTCAACGCCGCGCTTGTGGCCTTCAGACCGGGGCAGACCTCTTATCTCGGCCCACCTGCCGTTGCCATCCATGATGATGCCTATATGACTGGGCATATTTCTTTCTTCCAAAAAATCCCCCTAAAAAGTCTGGAACAGGGAAACGGAGTATCGGAGAATAGGAGAAAAGACAAAAGGCTTTTGCGTCAGCCGTTACTTTTCTCCAACTCGCCGACTCACCGATACACCGACTCGTTTAGTTTTTATATTCCTTTCAACGAAAAAATATACAGTTTGACACCGAAGATGCTCTCTCCCTTAAATATATTCAGTGCTTTTGTTGTGAAGGCATCTTTTGTCAGCACAGCCAGGCGGTCTCCTAAAATATCGTAATCAAGAAGGTCCCCTCCAGCATTTTCAATAAAGTCCCTCTCCTCGACAGCAGAGCCGTTCCACCACAAGCCTTTTATCGACGATGAACTATATCCGAGGCTCTTTGATATACCCAGGAGCGGCTTGCGTTTTGGCGCAAGCACTTCGTTATTGGAAACCAGAAGCCTGTCTTTTATCGACCATTGGCCCCGATCAATAATAAATCCGGATTCTTTACTAAAGGTTGTCGAGAAGCCGCCGAAATCCTCTTTGCTTATCCATAATCGCAGGCCTTGATCATTAAATACTTGGAGGAAACCGTTCTCGTCCCATGCTACAATCGATTGCTTTCCTTCAGGAGAGGTGAAACGCTGGAAATCATAAATATTGACTCCGGCAGGCAGTTTGAGTATGTTGCCCTTCTGGAAAGTGTTGTTATTTGCCAGAGTAAAGTAGTACACAGGGCCATCGTAGCCATCCCGTTTGCTGAATTCCTGAGCAATTGCCTGATTGCCGAGCTTCCTTAAGAAGAGGTTTTTTGTTTCAAGCAACTGTATGAATGAAGAATTCTGAAATGTATAAATATATGAAATGACCTCATCACCGTGCATGGCAGTAACAAGTATCTCGTCTTTGCCGTCTTTATTGATATCGAGGGTATCGATCCAAAGGATATCGCCGGCGGGTACTGAAAATTCTTCCATTGATTTAAGATCGACTCCGGGCCGGTAAATTCTTATCTTATTACCGGAAGCGAGCGCTATCTCCATTTTTCCGTCTCCTGCGAGATCGCCCGCGGCTAAATGGTCAGCCTTATAAGGCAGGCTGAAAGACAGCAACTGCTCTCCTGTGCTTGGTATAAAAAGGCCGGCCTTTAATCTCAACTCTTTGACACTGTCCGCGTCAGTCGAAACTTTTTTTTCCGCAAACTCTTTTGAGTCTCCAATCCAGAAAAGTTTCTGCTCTAAAGCCACCTGACCGGCGGATGTTTCAGAAAGCAGAATTACTGCAGCATCAGCTCCCCTGGCCTTTGCTTCGGCCAATATTTTCTGTATATCAGTAGTCTCAATACCTGTGTCAATGAGTTCGAAACGATTTGTCGCTTTCAGCATACGGTAATAAGCGTCACCTAAAAACCAATCCATAGCACCCTGATAAAACAGCATTTTGATTTGGGTGGCGGGAATCTTGACCTTTGCGTTTGTAAAGGCCTTGGGGTCTCCATTAATAATTATGCCGGCGGCATCCTGTCCGGCAACTGAGGTAACTTCAATGGTCCCGATCGGGAGTTCGATTTTTCCAAGGGGTTCTTTGGTAACCGGATGAACAAAAGGCGCTCCCTCTTTGTATACTGTAAGCCGCATGCCTTTTTTTAAGGTTTCTTTTGGTCCTGGCTCAATCCTGACCGAGTTCCCTTTAACAGAGGTGATTTCTCCGGTTACGGAGTTAAAGTACGAAAGCGTATCATCCGCCA
>JBEKJD010000047.1:0-16294 GCA_050011415.1 Dissulfurispiraceae bacterium
AACACGAAGATACTGCAGCTAAGCGAGTCCGCAGTCCGGCAAATAATATCCTCATATACCAGGGAAGCCGGGGTCAGAAATCTTGAGCGTGAAATAGCCAATTTGTGCCGGAAAGTGGCCAAGCGGGTTGCAGAGGGCAAAGAAGAGAGCTTCACAATTTCGGCGAAGAACGTTCATAAATACCTCGGAGTTCCCAAGTATCTCCCTGAAGAGGAGATGAAGGTAAATGAAGTCGGAGTTGCAACAGGGCTGGCCTGGACTGAGGCCGGCGGCGATGTAATATATGTCGAAGCGACCATGATGAAGGGAAAAGGGAACCTCACACTCACCGGCCAACTCGGGGATGTTATGAAGGAGTCGGCCCAGGCGGCGTTAAGCTACATAAAGTCTCGCGCCGGCGGCCTGGATCTGAGTGAGGAGTTGTTCTCCAATATCGACATGCATATTCATGTCCCTGCCGGCGCTATTCCCAAGGACGGGCCTTCAGCCGGAATTACCATGGCAACCTCAATTGCATCTGCATTGACCGGAAGACCTGTAAGAAAAGATGTTGCGATGACCGGAGAAGTTACACTCCGGGGCAGAGTGCTCCCCATAGGCGGACTCAAGGAAAAGACGCTGGCAGCAAAAAGGATGGGGATAAAGACTGTAATAATTCCGCATAGAAACAAAAAAGACCTCGACGACCTGCCGAAGTATGTTAAAGAGGGCATGACCTTTGTGTTTGTGGAAACTATGGATGATGTATTAAGTACCGCCCTGGTGAGCAACAAAAAGGCAAAGGCCCTGGCGCCGAAAAGCAAAACATCCGGAAAACCTGCCGGGAAGACAGTAAAAACGGTAAAAACGAGCCGCAAGACAACGCGTTCAAAGGTTTAAAATGCAACTCCGCTCAATAGGAGAGTTAAGGCTTCTCGAGGAAATAAGAAGAAGATTTAACACGCACGCACGGAAAGGGGACAGCGGTATCATTGTCGGTATCGGAGATGATGCCGCAGCATTTGCACCCCTCCCCGGGAAAATGCTTGTTACCACTGATTTGATGCATGAAGGGGTTGATTTTGATTTGACTTATACTGCCCCGTTTCATATCGGGTTCAAGCTGGTCTCAGTCAATGTCAGCGATATAATGGCAATGGGGGGTGCTCCAGGCTACCTTCTCCTTGCAATGTCCATGAAGGGAGACGCTGATGAGACTTTTTTTCGTGAGTTTTGCGATGGCGTTGAGGATGCTTTGCAGCTATACGGCATGGCGCTTATTGGAGGAGACTTGTCTTCTGCCAGGCATGATATGGTGTTCTCAGCTACGGTAATCGGCTCCGGCGGCAAATTAATTACACGAGGCGGCGCGACTGCCGGAGACAGAATTTATGTAACGTCTGTAACCGGTGATGCGGCTTGCGGGCTCGAGCTGCTGAAGCGGCTTGCGCCCGAATCAAGAGAAGCTGTAAAACTCTGGAAGAACTATGCTGGACCTCTGCCTGATCTTATGCTTACTAACGGGACAGGGTTTGTGAAACTGGACGGCGGCAAAATAACGCCGCTGCTGGCAAGACATTTGATGCCTGCCGCACGGGAGGTGCGTGAGCTTTTGCCGCATATTACCTCGATGATCGACATAAGCGACGGTCTGTTCATTGATTTAAGCAGAATATGTGATGAAAGCGGCGCCGGCGCACGCATATATCTCGAAAAAATTCCGATATCGGACAGCATGCGGTTTGCCGCAGATCTCATGGGGTTATCACCTGCTGAGTTGGCTGCTTCCGGCGGGGAGGATTATGAGCTTTTGTTCACTATCCCTGCTCAAGCTGCAGAAACTCTTGGCTGCATTCAAGCGTTCTGCATAGGCGAGATCACGGAAAAAGAGAGGGTCACTATTGACTGCACAGGCAGGGAAGCTGTTTTGAAAACAGAAGGATACCAGCACTTTGGCACTGCGTGACAGGCTTAGGGAAGTCATTAGTACCAATGATTCTCCAAAGAAGATAGCGCTGTCTTTTTCACTGGGTGTTTTCATCGGCCTGTCACCGTTTTTGGGGATGCATACCATACTCGGTATCAGTGCCGTATGGCTGTTCAGGACGAACAAATATGTTACGATTGCCAGTGTGTATGTTACAAACCCCTGGACCATTGTGCCGATCTATACTTTTTCGACGTGGTTAGGCACAAAACTTTTTGGAGTTGATATTATTATTCCTCAATTAAAATGGCACGCCATAAGCTGTTTATATTTGTTCAATGAGGTGAGGTTTCTCCTGTGGCCTTTTATTTTCGGCTCGATGCTTGTCGCACTGGTATCCTCTTTTATCGTATATTTAGTTGTGTATCATGCAGTAGTAAAACAGAGAAAGTTGACTTGATTTGGCATAATCAATATTTCAGGTTTAAGCATCTATCGATTACTGACTACACGCCAACAAGACTGCAGGTCAACAGGAGCATGTGCGCACATGAAAAAAATGCAGCTCAGTAAAGCGTTCACGCTAATAGAATCTGGTCCAGTTGTTCTTGTTACGACAAGTGACGGAAAGAAAGACAATATAATGACGATCTCGTGGACCATGGTGATGGACTTTACGCCGGTGTTTGCCATAACCACTGGGCCCTGGAACTACTCGTATGCCGCACTTCGGAAATCGAAGGAATGTGTAATTTCAATTCCCACTGTTGACCTGCTTGATAAGGTCGTTGGTGTAGGAACATGTTCCGGCGCAGACACAGACAAATTTGAAAAGTTTGGGCTAACTCCTGTGAAGGGAAAGTATGTTAGGTCGCCCTTGATTAAGGAATGCCTGGCGAATATCGAATGTAAAGTTATCGATATCGTCCAAAAGCACAATATCGTTGTCCTCGAAGGTGTCGCTGCTTACTTTGACAGTTCACGAAAAGAGAAGAGAACCGTTCACGCAATTGGCGATGGGACCTTTATAGTGGATGGGCGTAGGTTAAATAGAAAAAAAATGATGTGGACGAAGATTCCCGCGGGACTATAGTTCCTTGCTGAATTTGGGGAATACTTTTGCTACTTCCCTATAACCATTCTCGGGACTTGAACTGTCGGTCAATGTCGGAAAAAATCCGGCGGTTTAAAGCCTCTTTCAACAATCAGGACGTTCTGTGCAAGGCTTATCTCCAGGTCCCGGCAATTTCGTCTTCCGTCCACCAGCAGACTCTCCTTCAATAAGAGACTCAATATCAGGATACGGATATATGGTAATCGCTCCATTTTCAGGCAAACATCCAGAGTCAATCGAAGGTCCATACACACTGTAGACTTTTCTTCCCAACATTCTAAGCAAAACCCCCTGCTCTCCCCTGTGATGCGCAGTATGTGCTATTCTTCTCAGCATAATCCAGGCCCGTGTTCTTGCAACATTAAAAAAGGACACCTCAACTTCCCACCAGGATTTATCTTTTTGTTTAAGAACGGCGAGCCGCTTTCCACTATCTTCAGCATACCGCTTTATAAATTCGATCCGTGTTTCCAGTACCGGTAAGGGCGGTGCTCCGACATCAATACCGAACATATTGCAAAACCACTTGTTTTCACTCAAACACTGATGCACCATATGTTCAAGGGCATTTCTGTCTCTCTTGTCCAGCGGATGAGGGCGAACTGGAAGATCATTATCCGTGAATGTGCTCCAAACCCCGAGGGTCTTCAGTCGTTCTGATTCGTAAGTGTCTACAAGAAAATCATATTCCATTTTTTTCTCCTTCTCCCGACGGTCTCTTTCCCCTGTTTCGGATAATGAGGCCGTTCAGGAAGTTTCTCAATATCTGATCGCCGCATTCTTTATAGTTTCTGTGGTCCGGGTTCCTGAAAAGAGCGGAGAGTTCAGATTTCGTAGTTTCAAAACCTGCAAGCTTCAGGATCTCAATAATATCCGTATCTTTAAGTTCCAGAGCGATTCTAAGTTTCTTCAATATGTCATTATTGGTCATGCGCTCTCCATGCTCCTTCCAGGGGTTGCGGTCCCTTTAAAGAGAGACAGCAGGCTCCGGATAAATCCGCGTTTGTCCCCATTTTAGCTCCTTGGCGGGAATGGTGCATTTTTTTTAATGTAATGATATCTTAAATCATGTGCGGCAGATTTGTCAGAAGTAGTCCGGTCTCTACCATAATAGAGATATTCCATGTCGCATCTGCCTCATTTGAGCTTTCATCCAGCTATAACATATCCCCCTCGCAAGATATCGTCATTATTAATAATACAGGAACAAGGGAACTTGTTAAATGCCGATGGGGGTTCCTGCCTCCATGGATAAAAGATATCTCGGAGGTAAGCCCTATGATTAATGCCAGATCCGAGACAATTGATGAAAAGCCCTATTTCAAAGAAGCATTCAGGAAGCAAAGATGTTTAATTATTGCCGATGGATTTTATGAATGGAAGAGAGAGAAGAAGAAGATCCCTTACTACTTAAGGTTAAAATCAGGCAAGCCTTTCGGGTTAGCCGGGCTCTATAATTATTCGTCATGTCCTGATGGAAATAAAATCTGCGGCTGTGCGATTATAACCACTGAGTCTAATGATTTGGTGGCATCTATTCACAACCGCATGCCGGTGATAGTTCCTGAAAACAGGATTGATATGTGGCTTGATCCGTCATTTCCGGATTACAATGCACTGAAAGGTATTCTACGTCCCTATGCATCAGAGGAAATGGAGATGTTTAAAATATCGAACATGATAAATTCTCCCAAATTTGATTCTGCGACAAATATATTGCCGGCAACGGAAGAGTGAAATCAAGAGTTAACGATTACGTGCAATGGGGCAAATTGGGACGCGCCTTTGATATAATACGGCGTATCGTCACTCTCGGTGCGACACCGTATTTATGAGCTGAAGCACTTAGTAAATATCCATGCAAAAGGAGCAGCCACTATGAACAGATTGCCGGGAATTATTTTTATTTTTGCATGTTGTGTGCTATGGGCGGCCATGGCTTTTGCGGCCCCGGACATCCAGGACGGTCTTTGGGAGATCACAGCAACGGTTGAGATGCCGGGTATGCAGGAGGGGATGATGCAGCCGGTGACGCATACCGCCTGTATGACCCAGAATAATGCCGTGCCCGACCTGCCTGCAATGCCGGACTGCAAAGTGACAGACATGGAAGACCAGGGGAATTCAGTCTCATGGACTGTTACTTGCGCCAACGTTGTCAGCAAAGGTAATGTGACATACTCAGGTTCGACTTTTAATGGCGCCACTGAGATGACCATGAACACAGGCGGGGAGATTATGCAGGTAAAAAGTAAGATTGCGGGCAGGAGAATCGGACCCTGCAAATAGTTATTTCCGGTTATTAATTATTTTATGCTTTTGTGCTATAGTAATATTCGTTTGAGGTGTTGCCGAATGCATGAAAACAAGGCAACTTCAGAATGAGGCCATAACGTGCTTTAATCCGCGGACACAGGAGGCGACAATGTCAAGAACGCTTTACTGGCTTCAAGGCGGCGCATGCGGCGGCGACAGCATGTCCCTGCTGAATATAGAATCTCCCGACATCGCCGAACTCCTGGGATTTCTTGACATCGAGGTGCTTTGGCACCCATCTCTTTCAAATGGGACCTCATCTCATCACAGAAAATTAATAGACGAAATACTTGCCGGCAGACAGTCTCTTGATATCCTCTGTCTTGAAGGTTCGGTTATCCGCGGGCCTGGAGGCACCGGCATGTACGATACCCATGAAAGGGAAACGAAGAAGGACCTCATAGCTGCTCTTGCAGGGAAGGCTCAGTTCGTAGTTGCAGTCGGCACCTGTGCCAGTTTCGGCGGCATCGGGGCAGACGGAGAGATTGAAGCTACAGGGGCGATGTTTACCAAGACAAAAAAAGGCGGCTTCCTTGGAGAAAATTTTGTGACGGCAGGGGGGGCGCCTGTTATTAATCTGCCGGGTTGCCCTTGTCACGGAGATGTTATAGCCGGTGCTTTAACGGCCCTATGCACCGGCACACCCTTAACTCTAAATGAGTACAATGTTCCGGTGCAATGGTACGGACTTGTGGTGCACCAGGGATGCGTAAGGAACGAGTATCATGAATACCTGATCGAGGAAGAGCATTTCGGTGAAAAGGGTTGCCTCTTCTTTCATCTCGGCTGCCGGGGACCAATCTCTTACGGGCCATGCAACAAACTGCTCTGGAACCGCCGCAGTTCCAAGACAAGAGTGGGTGTGCCCTGCGTAGGATGCACCGATCCGGATTTTCCGCAGCCTCACCCCTTCTTCCGTACCCGTAACATTGCCGGTATCCCTCTTGAATTGCCGGATGGAGTTGACCGGGCCCATTATATGGCCTACAAGGCCATGGCAGCGGCAGCGGCTCCTGACCGGCTGAAGAAAAGAGAGACAGAGGTATAAAGAAAGGAGCGAAATGGCGCCACAGAGAATAAATGTTTCGATGAATCGTGTTGAGGGAGACCTTGAGGTCAATGTTGATATTGATGACGGCGTGGTTACCGACGCCTGGTGTTCCGGGACGATGTACAGGGGATTCGAAAAGATACTGGTGGGCCGTGGATCTTATGACGGTCTGGTCATCACGCCCCGCATTTGCGGAATATGCAGTACCAGCCACCTTGTTGCTGCTTCGCGGGCACTTGACATGGTGACCGGGGTAACAGTTCCGCCCGATGCTGTCAGGGTCCGCAATATAGCGCAGATGGCAGAGCATATTCAGAGCGATGTCCGCCACTATATACTGATGTTTGCGGTCGACTTTGCCAATCCTGCCTATAAGGACCATCCTTTGTTTGAAGAGGCGGTGCGACGCTACGAACCATTTAAGGGCAAATCGGTTTCAGAGGCTATCCGCCAAACAAAAAAAGTTCTTGAAATAATCGCTATCATTGGGGGCCAGTGGCCACATTCGTCTTTTATGGTCCCCGGAGGCATTGCTTCTATCCCAAGCAAGAGCGATCTGTTGCAGTGCGGCTTGCTGTTGCGGCAATACAGGACGTGGTATGAGCAACGTATACTGGGATGCAGCATTGAGCGCTGGAGAGAGATCAGGTCTGCCGGCGACCTCGACGCATGGCTTGAAGAGCGCCCTGAGCACCGTGATAGTGACCTCGGATTTTATCTGCGGTTTGCCCGTTCCATTGGTCTGGATAAAACGGGAAAAGGAGTGGGGGCCTTCCTCAGTTTCGGAGCTCTTGAACTCCCGGAAGGCACTACTGTCAGGGGAGGAGGCACAAACAGCCTTATTCCTGCAGGATTTGCCAATGCAGGCCGGATCAACGGGTTTGACCAGGCGAAAGTTGCCGAACATGTGGCCAGTTCGTGGTACATGGATTATGAAGGGGGCAAACATCCGTATCAGGGAGAAACACAGCCTTATGCAACGGGAAAGGAAAACAATAAGTACTCGTGGGCAAAGGCCCCGCGTTATGATGATTGTCCTGTGGAAACAGGCCCTCTCGCCGAGATGGTCATAGCCGGGAACCCTCTTATTGCCGGTATGATCGGCAGCGAAGGGCCAAGCACTTACCTCAGAGAGCTTGCCCGTCTTGTGAGGCCCGTGGAGTTGATTCCTGCGATGGAAAGCTGGTTGAAGGAGGGGAATGTAAACAGCAAGTATTATACGCTCCCCGGCGAGGCGCGAAACGGGGAAGGCTTCGGACTGACGCAGGCGTCCCGCGGAGCGCTGGGGCACTGGCTTAAGATAGAAAACGATGTGATCCGGCATTACCAGATTATTACGCCGTCGGCATGGAACTTCTCGCCTCGTGATTCGAGGGGGAAAAGGGGTCCTGTGGAAGAAGCGCTTTCCGGTACGCGGGTCAAAGACATGGCAAACCCGGTTGAATTGGGGCACGTAGTAAGATCGTTTGATGCCTGTCTCGTCTGTACTGTTCACACGGCCAGACGGGATGAGGGGCATCGCTATTGAGGCGGGGCATTCAAAGTGAAGCGCATTATCTGTATCGGCAATCGCTATATCCGTCAGGATTCTGCCGGACCTGCTGTATATGACACTCTGAGCCGCCAGGAGCTTCCGCCGGATATAGAGTTGGTTGACGGCGGTCTGGCAGGTTTGAATCTCCTTGGTCTTTTCGACGATGCCGAACTGGTCGTAGTGGTGGACAATGTATCCGGGTTCAGCAGACATAACGGAACGGTTGTCCTGGAATCGGAGGATATAATTCCATTGGCCGGGAACAGTTATGACCATGCATCAGGACTTCCCTATCTCCTGCGGACACTTCATGAAATATTTGAAGGCACGCCGCCGCGTGTTGTAGTGGTGGGCATTGAAGGAGATTTTAACGAATCCATAATTGCCGACGCTGCCCGGCTTGCCCTAAGAACGGCTGAAGACGGTTGCTGCAGCCACGTTGCTATTGATGGTTTGCCTGGGAGTGTGTTATGAACAACGAATCATGCAATGGCAATAAATCCCCCGAAGCGCTGCTGGCTGAAAATATTATGCTCCTGAATGAAGTCAGCATTGCCCGAAAGGCCTCCGAGATTACCGCCAAGCTTGTGGTCGAGCAATTCAAAAAGATGGAAGAAGTTCAATTGCTCCTTGAAGAGAAGGCTGCGTCCGAGAGGGAACTTCATGTGAAGCTTGCCGAAGAACTCCACGAGCGCAAGCAGATCCAGGAAGAAGTCAGGCGCAATTACGAAATTCAGGGCGTGCTGAACGCGATGCTGCGGATGTCGCTGCAGGACATGCCCCAGGAGGAGTTCATTGAGCGTTTCCTCGATCTGACACTTTCAGTCCCATGTCTGTCATTGCAGAAGCGCGGCGCCGTATTTCTGGTTGATGATACCCCGGATATACTTGTGCTTAAAGCTCAAAAAGACCTCGGCGCGCATTTGACTGCGTCATGCGGTCGGGTGCGGTTTGGACATTGCCTGTGCGGAAGGGCTGCGTCGCTCCGGCAAGTGCAGTTTTCGTGCACAGTCGATGAAAAGCACGATAACCGCTATGAAGGCATGGCAGGTCACGGCCATTATTGCATCCCGCTGATGTCTGCAGACAACCTGCTCGGAGTGCTCTGCGTATATGTTGATGATGGTCACCAGCGTAACAGCACTGAGGAAACCTTCTTGTGCGCGTCTGCTGATATACTGGCAGGCATCATCGAACGAACGACCGGCATCGAGAAACTGCGCGAGGCCCGGATCGCTGCTGATTCAGCTAACCGCGCCAAGAGCACTTTTCTTGCCAATATGAGCCACGAACTCCGCACTCCCATGAATGCAATTATCGGCTATAGCGAGATGCTGGTGGAAGAGGCGGAAGACCTCGGGCAGCAAGAGTTTGTTGATGACCTCAACAAGATCAACTCGGCTGGAAAACACCTGCTGGCGCTTATCAACGATATTCTTGATTTTTCGAAGATCGAGGCCGGCAAGATCGAACTCTATCTGGAGACCTTCGATGTTGCTCAAATGATTCATGACGTAGCGACCACGATCAGCCCGCTGGTGGAGAAAAACGCCAACAAATTGCAAGTGGGTTGCCCGGCTGATATCGGCCCGATGTATGCCGACCTGACCAAAGTCAGACAGGCCCTGTTCAATCTTTTGAGTAATGCCTGCAAATTCACTAAGAACGGGACTGTGTCGGTTGATGTCAGCCGTCTTTCAGGTCAGGATGGCGACCCTGGCCAGTTAGTGTTCACCGTGAGCGATACCGGTATCGGTATGACGCCGGAGCAGAAGATAAAGCTGTTTCAGGCTTTTACCCAGGGCGATGCATCTACTACGCGCCAGTACGGCGGCACAGGCCTCGGACTTTCCATCAGCCGCCATTTCTGCCAGATGATGGGCGGTGATATAACCGTGGAGAGCGAGCCGGGCAAGGGGTCCTCCTTCATCATCCGGCTCCCGGCAGAGGTCTCTGTTGACTCCGGGAAACAGTTGGAAGATATTGCTGGAACGGAGAGCGCTATCCCCTGGGGTGAAGGAGCCAAGAGCGTTCTGATTATTGATGATGACCCAAAGGCAAGGGACCTTCTGTCGCGCTCCCTGATTAAGGAAAAATACTCTGTGGCATGCGCTGCCGGTGGCGAAGAGGGGCTGAAACTTGCGCGGCAATTGCATCCTGATGTCATTGTCCTCGATGTGCTGATGCCGGTGATGGACGGTTGGACAGTGTTGACCTCGATTAAGGCGGACCCGGATATTGCGGACATCCCGGTCGTTATGCTCTCCGTACTGGATGAGGAAAATATGGGATTTGCTCTCGGCGCCTCTGATTACCTCACCAAACCTATTGACCGTGACCGGTTGCTGGTGGTCCTTAAAAAATATATGCATGATGACAAAACCGGGTCCATACTGGTTGTTGAAGATGATGTTATTACCCGGGAAATGATGACCCGAATGCTTGAAAAAGAGGGTTGGGTGGTTTCGACAGCTCAGAATGGCCGGGTTGGCTTGGAACAGGCCAGCGCCATTCAGCCGTCCCTTATCCTGCTGGACCTCATGATGCCTGAGATGGACGGGTTCCAGTTTGTCGAGGAACTGCGCTCTATAGAAGCTCTGAGGTCTATTCCAGTGGTTGTGGTTACAGCAAAGGACCTTAACCCGGAGGACCGCGAGCGTCTCAAAGGTTATGTTAAGCTCATCGTCCAAAAGGGAGCTTACAGCCGTGAAGATCTTCTCGGCGAGTTGCACAAGCTGGTTGGAGAGCATACCGGAGCGAAACACCACTCCGGGACGAAAAGGCAGCAGCACTCTGCAAGCACCGCATCAAAAGTACTTGTCATTGATGACGACCCGAAGATACACGACCTCATGAAGCGCTACTTGACCAGGGAAGGGTTTGAAGTGTTCACTGCTTCCAGCGGCAGCGAGGGGATTCAACTCGCGCGTAGTGTGAGACCGCTTGCCATAACGCTTGATGTCCTTATGCCGGAAATGGATGGTTGGACCGTGTTGTCATCTCTAAAGGCCGATCCGGATTTGGCGGATATCCCTGTAATAATGCTCACAGTAATGGATGACAAGAATCTCGGTTTTACTCTCGGCGCCAGCGAATATCTGAACAAGCCGATTGACCGGAAGCGCCTGCTCGCTGTTCTCGGTAATTACAGGAATGAATCCATGGGCGGACCCATTCTCATTGTTGAGGATGACGCCGAGACCCGTCGTATTTTGCGGCACTTCATCGAGAAGGAAGGAAGGACGGTTGAGGAAGCCGAGAACGGGCGTGCAGCGCTGGAGCGGATAGCTGCCGCGCCGCCTTCGCTTATCCTTTTGGACCTTATGATGCCTGTAATGGATGGTTTTGAATTCCTGGGAGAACTGCGAAAAAATGAGTTACTGCGTTCTATTCCTGTAGTGGTGGTAACAGCGAAGGACCTCAATGCAGGTGAGCGCGAGCAGCTTGACGGCTGCGTAACACGAATACTCCAGAAAGGCTCTTACAGCCGCGATGACCTGCTTTGCGAGGTGCGCCGGATCATCATGACTTATGAGGACGGCGGCCAGGCCTTTCCGTCTGTCTAGTCATAAATAAAACAAGGGAGGAATCAAAGTGGCCAGGATATTATTAGTGGAAGACAATGAAATGAATCGTGATATGCTCTCCCGCCGTCTGCAGCGTAAGGGTTATGATGTTACCATGGCTATCGACGGGGAGCAGGGTGTTAACATCGCGCGGTCGGAGTCCCCTGACTTGATTCTCATGGACCTGAGCCTGCCGGTGCTGGATGGATGGGAGGCCACCCGCCGTCTGAAAGCAGAACCTGAAACCCGGTTAATACCCGTTATCGCTTTGACCGCTCATGCACTGTCAGGTGACAAGGAAAAAGCGATAGAGGCAGGATGTGATGATTACGACAGCAAGCCTATAGAATTTCCGAGACTCCTGGGCAAAATCGAATCTTTGTTGAACAGGAAACCCGCTGCATGAGCCAGGACGGAGGCATAGGCGGGAAGCATCCCGACAAACGCTCGATTTTACCTTTCATGCGGCATGAGTTGCGCACGCCTATCAATGCCATTATCGGATACAGTGAGATGCTGCTTGAGGAAACGGCAGAGCGCGGCGATGCGGCAAAATACCTCCGTGCTGACCTGGAAAATATCCATACCGCCGGGCATGAGATGCTCGCAATTGTCAATGACAACAAACTTGAGATTGACCTTGAGAATTTCGGCAGCAATTTCAGGCATGCCATTCGGACAATGATAACCACGGTCGTGGGCTATACGGAAATGCTTCTCGAAGATGCGCAGGACAGCAGCGGGGAAACTTTTACCAGTGACCTCATGAAGATCCAGTCCGCTTCCAAACAACTTTTTTCTCTCATTGAAGACTTTGTTAAAATCGGCAATATGGAAACCAAAAAGGACGGAGTTGAGGAGCCTTCATCAGACCCATTGTCTCCCGCACTCCGCGAAATGGCGTCTGCCGTTCCTTCTCTGGCTGATGAGCACGGAGTGCCGGAGCAAATGCAGGGGACCATTCTTGTTGTTGACGACAACGAAATGAACAGGGACCTTCTTTCGCGCAACCTGAAGAAACAGGGATATTTGACACAGCTTGCTGAAAATGGCCAAAAGGCCCTTGATATTCTCAAAACCAAGCATTTTGATCTCGTTCTGCTGGACATGATGATGCCGGAGATGAACGGTTATGAGGTGCTGCAGATACTTAAAAGTGATCCGAGATATCATGATATTCCGGTGATTATGCTGTCCGCCCTTGATGAAATTGACAGTGTCGTAAGCTGTCTTGAGGCCGGGGCGGAAGATTATTTGACAAGACCTTTTGAACCTGCGCTGTTGCGTGCCCGCCTGGGATCATGTCTGAAGCGGAAGCAATCCGAGGGCGCGCTGGAAGAATCCAAGCGCCGGCTTAAGGACATCATCGATTTCCTTCCTGATGCTACTTTTGTCATAGACAGTAAAGGGAAAGTCGTTGAGTGGAACCGTGCCATGGAGGAGATGACAGGCGTCAAAGCAGCGGATATTATCGGAAAGGGCGATTACGAATACTCTATCCCATTTTATGGCGAACGAAGACCGGTTATGATAGATCTCGTTAACCTGACGCACGAAGATCTCGAGGCTAATTACAGTGACATAAGACAAATCGGCGGTGCCATTGGCGGCCTTGGTTTTGTCAAAGGTCTTAAAAGAGGAGATATGTGGTTCGAGGGGATCGCCACTACTTTGAGAGATTCCCAGGACAATAAGGTAGGCGCCATAGAAACGATCCGTGATATGACCGAATACAAGATAACGCAGAATGAACTCCAGAAAGCCAAGGAGGCTGCCGAGGCTGCCAATCGCGCCAAGAGCATCTTTCTTGCTACCATGAGCCATGAAATACGCACCCCGATGAACGCAATCCTCGGGTTTGCTCAATTGATGCAGCGCGACCCTCAGCTTACTCCTACCCAGGGACAACACCTGAAGACCATCAGCCGGAGCGGTGAACACCTGTTGGCCCTGATTAACGATGTTCTGGAAATGTCCAAGATCGAAGCCGGCCACATTACGCTCAATCCGGTGGTCTTTGATCTGGAAGCCCTTCTTGAAGATGTTGAGGCGATGTTCAGGGTGAGGACTGACGCCAAACAATTGCGGTTTGTAATCACCCGGGCGGCGAATTTGGCACGGCGCGTAGTGGCCGACCAGGGGAAAGTGCGCCAGATGCTGATCAACATAATAGGGAACGCGGTGAAATTCACCGAGACCGGCGGGATAAGCGTGCGCTTGTCGGCAACGCCCGCTGATAGAAGCCGGCTTCACATTGCCGTAGAAGTCGAAGACACCGGGCCTGGGATTGCCGGGGAAGAGCTGGGTGGACTGTTCAAGCAGTTTGTCCAGACGTCTTCGGGGATATCGGCCGGAGGCGGCACAGGTCTGGGATTGGCCTCATGGGCGGTGATATTACCGCGAGCAGCGTAGTCGGCAAGGGCACTATCTTCAGGATAGAATTTTTTGTTGAGCCGGTGGGCATCCTGACCGATAATGAAGAAGGCCCATTAAGACACGTGATCTCCCTGAAAGCACAGCAGGAGCCGAGCCGTATTCTTGTGACGGATGACAAGTCCGAGAACCGGAAGGTCCTGGTATCTCTGCTTAGTTCTGTCGGTTTTGTTGCACGCGAGGCATGTGACGGGCAGGAGGCGGTAAATGTTTTCAAAGAATGGGAACCCGACCTGATTCTTATGGATATGCATATGCCGGTGATGGATGGCTTTGAGGCAATCCGGCAAATTCGGGCCGCAGACCCTGGAAAAAAAACCGTTATAATAGCAATTACAGCCAGCGCATTTGAAGAAATGCGAAAGAATGTCATGGCCTCGGGTTTCGATGATTTCATAGTCAAACCTTTCCGGATTGATGAGGTGCTCGAGAAGATAAGCCATTTTCTCAAGGTCGAATATGTTTATGAGGCGAAAGAGGAACAACCAGCAGGGCAAGGACAGAGCGACAGCCAGAGACAGGTTTCCCTTGCGGGACTGCCGGTTGAGCTTCTGAGGCAAATGCACCGGGCCACGCTTTCCGGCGACATGGACCGGCTTGACATATTGATCAAAGAAGTCCACAGCCATGATGTCGAGGTTGCTTCCACATTGCGAAAGTTTGCCGATGATTTCAAATATGAAACCATTGCTGCCATGCTGCAGCAGGCGCCGGGTTTTGCCGAAGAGTGACAGACAGGAGGAACACTTGATAAAGATAGAAGAAAACACTGAAAAAATTAGCGGTGATATCCTGGTCGTTGACGATACTCCCGAAAATCTGCGGGTACTCTGCGGCATGCTGAAACAGCAGGGATATCGTGCCAGACCCATTCCAGGCGGCAAGTTGGCGCTTCGCGCTGTCGAAACTGAACCGCCGGACCTTATCCTGCTCGACATTACCATGCCTGAGATGAACGGGTATGAAGTCTGCCGCAGCCTTAAGTCTTCTCCAGCCACCCGCCATATCCCGGTCATCTTCATCAGCGCATTGACAGAACTGGATGATAAGATAAAGGCCTTTGCTTCCGGCGGCATCGATTATATCACGAAGCCGTTTCAGTTCGAAGAAGTGCAGGCGCGGGTTGACACGCATCTCAGGCTGCGTGGTCTCCAGCTTGAACTCCAGCAATATTCCAGCGGGCTCGAAAATCTTGTGCAGGAGAAAGTGCTGGAGATCTCCAGGTCGCAGATGGCTACAATAGAGGCGTTGGCCCAACTTACCGAATCCCGCGACGAGTGTACCGGCGGACATATAAAACGTATTCAGGCCATGTGCAAGACACTCGCTCAGGAGCTCGGCGGTTCTTCACACCACAAACGCACCATCAACGATTCTTTTTTCGAATGTATTTTTTTTGCCAGTGCGCTTCATGATATAGGTAAGGTGGCAATCCCTGATGCGATCCTTCTCAAGCCGGGCAAGCTGACTGTTGAGGAGATGACTGAAATGAAGAAACATACTATACACGGCACCTCCACTCTTCAGGCGGCCCGGGAAAAATACCCGAAGAACGCTTTTCTCAACATGGGGATTGCCATTTCGAGGTCACACCACGAACGGTGGGACGGCGGCGGTTATCCGGATGGGCTTGTCGGTGAGGATATTCCGCTTTCCGCCCGTATCATGTCAGTTGCGGACGTCTACGATGCCCTCAGGTCCAAACGTCCTTATAAGGAAGGCATGACTCACGAAAAGTCCATAAAAATTATCCTGGAGGGCAGCGGCACCCAGTTTGATCCGGAGTGTGTAAGTGCCTTTGAAAATGTGGAATCAGTTTTCGACAAGACCTGGAATGAAATGACGAACAAATGACCCGTACTCAGTGAATCCCCTTCCGGCTCCCTTCCTGACGAAAGTCAATGATCAACAGCCTGTCAAGTCTGACCCCGCATATGACTGCTTCTCTCCATTAAGGCGGACATTTCCCGCAAACGGATGTGAAAAGAGCGGTTGAAAGATAACGATCACCCCTGTCTGGAAACGGCACAACTATTACCCCGCTTTTTAGTTCACTGGACTTTTTGATGGCGATGTACATTGCAGCGCCGCTCGACATGCCCGCAAAAATTCCTTCCTTCACCGTAAGCATCCTTGTTGTACCAAAGGCCTCTTCATCATTGACAATATACCGCTCATCAAGATAGGACGGGTTAAAAATCTTTGGGACAATTGACTCAGACATATTCTTGAGACCCTGTATCCTGTGGCCCAGGATAGGCTCGACACCGATGATCTTAATGTTGCTATTGAATTCCTTGAGCCGTCTTCCAGCTCCCATGAGAGTGCCGGAGGTCCCCAAGCCGGCTACAAAATGTGTAATTCTGCCGCCGGT
>JBEKJD010000048.1:0-13702 GCA_050011415.1 Dissulfurispiraceae bacterium
CTCCTCATAAGCGGCAGCAGCTTTGAGCAGGTTGTCGCTTTTGTCGGATACCTGTGCAAGCTCCAGGTAGACAGTTCCAAGGCTGTCCTCTATCCAGGCATATAACGCAGGAAAGGCCTCGACGGTGTATACCTTCAGCGCCTCATGAAAGGCATCGATTGCCCTCATAAAGTTCTCTGTTTCACGGTGGATCATAGAGAGTGATGCATAGGCGCTGCCCATGTTTTTCTGAACGGAGGCAAATTCTGCGGGATACTTTTCCAGAGTGTATATCCTGAGCGCATTGGAGAATGCAGCCAGGGCCAATATGAGATTTTCTTTTTGCTCGCGCATCCTGGAAAGCTTGAGATAAAGAAAGCCCAGTTGATTTTGGGTCTCCGCATAATTGACGGGGTAGGTCTCGACAGTATAAATCTTCAGGGCCTCATTGAATGCGGCTATTGCACTTTGTACGCTGCTTTCCGAATTGCCCGATTCATAAAGCGCCCGGCATGACAACCCCAGCTTGAATTGCACCAACGCGTAAGAGACTGGGTCAGTATCACGAGTGTGTGACCTTAGGGCCTCCCTGAAAGCATATACCGCCTTGGTGAGAGATTCTTCTTTCCTGTAAAATTCAGATATCTTAAGGTGGGCTTCGCCGAGGCGGGTCTGTACCGAACTATACAGGGCGGGCTTTTTTTGGTAATTGCCATAAGACAATGCGTCCTGGTATGAGTTGATCGCCTTGATCAGGCTTTCATGGTTGTTGTGCGCAAGGGCTGTCGAATAGAAGCAATCCCCTTCGCTTTTTTTTATGCGGGCATACAGGTCCGGCTCAAGCTCTTTAGGTATATTGAGCAGCAGTTCATTATAAATCGAAAGTGCGTCCAGGGTCATATTTTCCTGGCCCATCATATCTGCCGTCTCAAGGCGTTTAAATATCCTGTCTCTGTAAGCCCTATGTTTGCGGTAATCAGAGAAGAAATAAAGTATTACGATGAAGAGCAGGGCCAGGCCGGCCCCAATCATGCCGCCTAATAATATGTAAATCAGGTCCCTGGGATCGAATGACATAAGATCAGAGAGTATGACCGGATGCGCCTGCATTGGTTACATTTCCTCCTGCGCTGCACTATATATCTCTATTTGAATTATAGTCTAAAGCAGAGGTTTTTGTATGGGTTGCGAATTCAAGATTGATTCGAAATAATTTCACTTGGCAACACCGACTACGTCATTCCCGCAATCTTTTTTTTCGGATCTATTTTTTGTGATGCAACACGGGTTGTAGTGACTTTGCATAAAGAGTATAATAATTGAAGCGCCATGTTGAAGGGTTATCAGATGGGGTCTGGAAAGGGGTACTGAAGTGATACGGCATTCATTTTCGCTGCTGAACGGGATAGGAGAAAAACTTGAGCGTTCGATATGGAAGAAAAAGATACTTACATGGGGTGACTTTTGCGGATGCGGGGAAATAGAGGGCATCAGCCCCGAAAGAAAAAGGATTTACGATGACCAGTTGATGCAGGCCTCGATGGAGCTCAGCGTAGGGAATTCCGAATATTTTGCCAGAATTATGAAACGCAGAGAGCACTGGCGGCTTTTCGATGTTTTTAAGGAAGGGGCTGTCTGCCTGGATATTGAGACCAATGGCTTTCAACCGGACTACGGCGGCTACGTTACTGTTGTCGGCCTTTATGACGGTTATGAGTGGCGCTCGCTGACACGGGGAGAAAATTTAACGACAGACAGCCTGAACCGCGAATTAAAGGGGTACAAGTGCCTGGTTACATTTTACGGAGCTGCCTTTGACGTCCCGTTTCTCCTGAGGGCCTTTCCCGGAGTAAGGTTTGACATCCCTCATTTCGACCTCTGCTTTGCTGCGAGGAAGCTCGAAATCAACGGGGGCCTGAAAAAGCTCGAGACTCTGTTCGGCATAGAAAGGGATGATGTTGTCAAGGGCATGAACGGTTATGACGCTGTTAAATTATGGGAACAGGTTAAAAAAGGCAGTACAGAGGCAAAGGAACTGCTTTTGATATACAACAAGGAAGATACAATGAACCTTTTAAAACTTGCCGCCATTTTGTATCAGAGGTTAAGGAGTTCGACCGGGATAGAGGAATTCACAGCCTGTGGGTGCGTCTAAGAACGGTGGCGGTTTTGAGGGCAAGAGGGCGGTCCCTGACCGCCGCAGCCTGCTTGAGCAGTTTGTTGCGTACCTTTCTGCCGAAAAGGGGCTGTCTGCCAACACCGTAGCGTCATATTCTCTGGACCTGCAATCCTTCGGCAACTTTTTGCCGGAGACCGGCAGGGATTACACGTCTTTTACAAGAGAGGATATCGTCAATTACATGGGCAGGCTGAAAGACAGCGGACATTCTACAGCGAGTATTTGCCGGTTTATTTCTTCGGTAAGAGGGTTTTGCAGGTATCTGGTCATTGAAAAGATAATAGACGATAACCCTTCTGAAACCCTGAGAATGCCCCGGCAATGGGAAAGGCTGCCCAAGGCATTGAGCATGGAAGATACCATGAGACTGCTGGAGGCGGAAGTAAAAAGCAGCATGTTTGTCAGGGATGCCGCAATGCTTGAGTTGCTGTACGCCTCGGGACTGAGAGTGAGTGAGGTCATCACCATAAAGATCAACGATGTGAATTTTGAGGGCGGGTTTTTGCGGGTGATGGGCAAGGGTTCCAGGGAACGGGTAGTGCCCATGAACCACAGGGCCTCGGAAAGGATAAAACAATACATGCAGGAACTGAGGCCGCTCCTGCTGAATGCCAGGCAATCCCCCTTTCTGTTCCTGACCGGCAGGGGCAAGCCGATGACAAGGCAGAGGTTCTGGCAGGCGCTGAAGAGTTTTGGCAGTATTGCAAATGTGAAAATAACGCCGCATATGCTCAGGCATACTTTTGCAACACATCTTTTGGATGGAGGGGCCGACCTGCGTTCTGTGCAGAAGATGCTGGGGCATTCTGATATAGCTACAACACAGATTTATACAAAGGTGTCATCGGACCGAATTAAAAAAGTATATCTGGAGCATCATCCCAGGGCTAAATAGAAAATTACGAATTAAGAATTAGGAATTAGGAATAGCGGAAGAAATATTATACTCATTAATTCGTAATTCTTAATTCGTAATTCTTTATTTTTTTTAAGGGGGTTTTTTTATGATTGAACCGTTAATACCTAATGAACTGTTTAAGTGTTGTGAAATTGCCGCATTAGAATTTGAGACGACAGTGGAATTAAAGGAATTTATGGGAACTATAGGTCAGGAAAAGGCCCTGCATGCCCTGGATTTCGGCCTGAGTCTTGACAGCGCGGGTTTTAATATTTTCGCTATGGGTGAAGACGGCACCGGCAAGATGAGGACTATCAGAACGCTTTTGTCCGAGAGGGCCTCGCAAGAAAAAATACCTCCTGACTGGTGCTATGTGCACAACTTCAAGAATCCTGATTATCCTCTTGCCATATCGCTTGAACCCGGCAAGGGGGTCATATTCCAGAATGACATGAATGAGCTTGTGAAAATATTACGGGATGAGATACCCAAATCATTTGATTCCAAGGAATACGGAAAACAGCGGGGCAGGATTATCGAGGAGTTCCAGCAGAAACAGAAGGAGCTGTTCGCCGGTCTCGAAGAAGAGGCGCAGTCCAAGGGGTTTGCCATAAGGAAAACGGTATCGGGTCTGATGATCGTCCCTATTAAAAAAAGCAATGAGCCGCTGACCGAAGAAGAATTCGCCGCTCTTGACGAGAAGACAAAGAAAAGGGTTGAAGAGGTCGGGAAGGCTTTGCAGGAAAAATTGGATGATATTGTCAGGGCTGTCCGGGAGGCTGAAAAGCTGGTAAAGGAGATGCTTGCCAGGCTTGAAAGGGACATTGCGCTGGGCTCGGTAGGGCACCTGATAGAGGACCTCAAGAAAAAATACTCCGATCACGAAAAAATCTCGGATTACCTCAACATGGTGCAGGAGGATATTCTTGCCAATCTCGACGATTTCAAACCTGCTGAAGAGCAGGCCCAGCCCCTGCCTTTTATGAAGATGCCCAGACAGGAGATGTCTTTTGTGAGGTATGCGGTGAATGTGTTTGTAAACAACAGCGAGACCAAAGGGGCGCCTGTCATAATTGAGAGTAATCCCACCTACCTGAACCTCTTCGGCAGGATGGAGTACAAGGTCCAGTACGGGATGGCGACAACGGATTTTTCGTTGATAAAGCAGGGCTCGCTGCATAAAGCCAACGGAGGATATATTGTAATAAATGTTATGGACCTTTTTAAGAACATCTTCTCCTATGATGCTCTGAAAAGGGCCTTAAGGACGAGGGAACTTAAAATGGAGGATGTATGGGAGCAATACCGTCTGGTGAGCACTGCCGGCATGAAGCCGGAAGCGTTGCCGCTGGACATAAAGGTGATCCTTGTCGGCAGCCCTTATATCTATTACATGCTTTACAATCTCGATGATGAATACAAAGAACTCTTTAAGGTCAAGGCTGACTTCGATAACAGGATGCCGAGAACAAAAGAGAACATGGCTAAATATGCTTTTTTCATCGCCAGTCAGCAGAAAGATGAGAACCTTACCCCTTTCGACCGGGGCGGTGTAGCGAAGATTATTGAATACGGCTCAAGGCTCGCCGGGCATCAGGAGAAGCTTTCGACCCGGTTCAGCTATGTAGCAGACCTGATCCGCGAGTCCCATTATTGGGCAAAAAAAATGGGCAGCGACCTGGTTTTGGCCGAACACGTGGTGCGCGCCATCGATGAGAAAATTCTGAGGGCGAACCGGATCGAGGAGCGTATCAGGGAGGCCACTCTGGAGGATACACTGATTGTCAATACGTCCGGGGAAAAGGTCGGGCAGGTCAACGGACTTGCAGTGCTTTCCCTTGGGGATTACGATTTCGGCAAACCATCAAGGATAACCGCCCGTACCTATATCGGGAAGGCAGGGGTGGTAAATATAGAGCGTGAGACGAAGATGAGCGGCAAGATCCATGAAAAGGCGATCATGATAATATCCAGCTATTTAGGAAGCATATATGCTTCCAGAAAGCCTATCAGCCTCTCGGCTTCCATTACCTTTGAGCAACTCTATGACATGGTGGAGGGAGACAGCGCGACTTGCGCAGAATTCTATGCGCTGCTCAGCAGTATCGCCGGCATCCCTTTGAAACAGGGCTTTGCCGTGACCGGTTCCATGGACCAGAACGGGGATGTTCAGCCTATCGGAGGAGTGAACGAGAAGATTGAGGGCTTTTTTGACCTGTGCAAGTGCAGGGGTTTGAACGGGGGCCACGGCGTGATAATCCCGAGGAGAAATGTGAAAAATCTCATGCTCAGGCAGGAAGTGGTGGATGCAGTGAAAAGTAACACGTTTGTGATATATCCAATAGACAGGGTCGAAGAAGGCCTGGAGATCCTTACCGGGATGAAGGCCGGTGAGATGCTCGACGACGGTACCTATCCGGAAGGGACCGTTAATTACCGCGTCATGAAGCGTCTCGGCGAAATAGCAGAGGCGATGGAGAAAAAGAAAGAGCGGGAACATGAGACGGGCAATGAGATAGGCGCTCACAAGCCTGAACGCGATTGATTGACGTCTGAAATGCAGTGATGAAACGAGTCATCTGGATGCTGCAAGCTGCTATTGTTGTTGTGCTGACTTTCCCTCTTGCTGTTCTGCCTTATAGAAGTGCATTAAAGGCCGGGGAAATCCTCGGCATCATGCTCTTTTATGCCTGGGGAGGGAGGCGCAGGATTGCGGTCGAAAATATTGAAAAGGCGATTCTGGCGGGAGCCCTTGGACTTTCTTCACCGGCGGTCGCTGCTTCATCTGCTGAAACGGCCTCAAAAATTGCAAGAGAAAGTTTTATCAATTTGGGGAAGTCCCTGGCAGAAGTCGTCAGGATTTATTATGGCTTCGGTGATAGTCTCATTCGCAATGTTGTAATTAAGGGAGAAGAGCATTATAGTAGAGCAAAAGCGAAAGGGAAGGGGATCATCGTTGTTACCGGCCACTGCGGCAACTGGGAACTTCTGGCGCTGGCCTTTGGTTTGAAGGTAGCTCCCGGCTCAGGTGTTGCGCGGGCACAGGATAACCCTTATATAAACGGGATGATCGGCAAGATAAGGAAGAGGTACGGTAACACTCTTATCTATAAAAAAGGTGCATTGAAAGCGGTCCTTTCATGCCTGAAAAAGGAAGGCTTGGTAAGTATCCTGATGGACCAGGCAGTTCTGCGGGATGAGGGTTTTATTATAGACTTTCTTGGCCGTGGCGCATGGACCACCAAGATGCCCGCTCTTATTGCGAGGAAGACCGGGGCTCCGGTAATCCCGGTTTTCTTGAGCAGGGAAGGCGACGGGCATGTGATGACTATTTACCCCGAGGCGCCCCTGAAACGCGAAGAAATGTCCGAGAGCGCCCTGAAAGAGGATACACAGCAGTTGAGCAGTTATGTTGAGGAGTACATTAAACAGCACCCATCGGAATGGCTCTGGATGCACAGAAGGTGGAAAAGGGTGAACTAATGGGCAATAGGTTATGAAAGCAAAAGAAATAATAAATGAATTGCAGGATTATTATCTGCTGGCCGTGCGCGGACTTGTAGGAACGGTCAGGAGGCCTTTTTATTTCAGGGACACTATTGAACAAATGGATTATGCCGGAGCCGGATCTTTTTTTATCATTGTGCTGGTAGCGCTTTTTATCGGAATGGCCCTTTCCCTTCAGCTGTCTGCCGAGTTTGGCCGGCTGGGGCTCAGGATGTATACCGGCAAGGCAGTGGGCATAACAGTTATAAGGGAGATCGGCCCGGTAATGGCTGCCCTGGTATTCACCGGGCGGGTTGGGGCAGGAATGGCATCGGAGCTGGGGTCGATGGTGCTCGGACACCAGGTGGATTCCCTGAGGGTCTTTGGCGTGGACCCGGTAAAGAAACTTGTGACGCCGCGTTTAATCAGTTCAATAATCATGCTGCCGGTGCTTACAATTATAGGCGATGCGCTCTCTGTCCTGGGGGCCTACTACATTGTTGTATATGTAAGCAACCAGAGCGGCTACGTATACTGGAAGTCTATCCGGGATGTTCTGAATGCCGAGAATATTATTGCAGGCTCTGTCAAACCTTTTATTTTCGGGTTCCTGATAGCGAGCATCAGTTGTTATAATGGATTGATGACCCGCGGAGGGGCCGCAGGGCTCAGACAGGCCACAACGAATGCGGTGGTCCTGTCGATCATATCGATAATTATCTCCGATTTTGCGCTTACCAGGATATTGCTTTATATACTGGGGTTCTCGGTATGATAATATTTGACCATGTAAGCTTCTCTTACGGTAATCGCAGCGTTTTAAAGGACTTAAGTTTTTCGATAACCGATAATGAGCGGGTGGCCATTCTGGGCGGAAGCGGGGAGGGCAAGACTACAATATTGAAACTGATAATGGGGCTGTTAAGGCCTGATTCAGGATATATCATGGTTGATGGAGAAGACATAACAATTAAAACCGAGAGTGAACTCAGGGATGTGCGCATGAAGTTCAGCATTGTCTTTCAGGAAGGGGCGCTTTTTGATTCATTGAATGTCAGGGAGAACGTGGCGTTTTGCCTGCGTGAGTATGCGAAATATTCAGAGGAAGAATTGGACCGCCGCGTGCGCGAGCTTTTGAGTGTTGTCGGAGTTGAGCAGGCCCTTGATCTTATGCCCGACGAATTAAGCGGTGGTATGCACAGAAGAGTTGCCATAGCACGTTCTCTCGCAGCATTCGACCCGGTAATGTTCCTTTACGATGAGCCTACTTCCGGTCTTGATCCTGTTAATGCCGACACTATCTGCAGGCTCATTATCGAATTGTCCAGTGCTAATAAAGGATTTATTATCGTTACACATAAAATTTATGATGCAATGCGCGTTGCAGGGCGGTTCATGTTTATTAAAGGTGGCATTGTTGTATTCGACGGGAGCAGGGAAATGCTTGAAAAGGCAACTGTTCCGGAGATACAGATATTTATGAGTGAACTTCGGGGTACCAACTGAGTGCTTCAGTTCATAAATGAGGGGGAAGCGCCATGTTCGATATGAAAAAACAGCTTATGTGGTCGCAGCTGAAGGTTGGGGTGGTTATAAGCATAGCCCTCGCCTTATTGCTTTTAACGGTTTTTTTTGCAGGCGGTGTAGGGGACTTATTTACACCGAAGGTTGTTATCAGGGCTGAGATCAAGGATGTCAAAGGGCTTAGGCGAGGCGCCCCGGTTTGGGTCTCGGGTATAGAAATCGGTTTTGTGAAGCACATAAGCCTTAATTCCGAATATGGCACTCTGGTCACCATGTTGATCCAGAAAAGCGCCTTGCCTTATATAAGAAACGATTCCAATGCAAACGTAATTACCCAGGGTCTCCTGGGAGACAAATATATAGAATTGACCGGCGGAACACTTGAAGCAGGCCAGATCAAGCCGGGCAGCATCATAAAGGGCGCTGCGCAACTGGAAGTGAAAGACCTGGTTGAGGCCAGTGCCAAGTCTATGGCAAAAGTCACCGAATTTGTGAATAGAGTCGACATGATTCTGGAGCACTTCGGGAAGAGCGAGGGGACTGTTGCAAAACTGTTGAGGGACCCCTCCCTTTATAATAATCTGAAAGAATCCTCGTCAATGCTCCTGGCTTTTCTGAAGGATCTTAATGAATCCGAAGGCTCTGCGAAGATGTTCATAAAGGACCCGTCTGTTTACAATAATATGCTTGCCGCCTCGTCCTCCCTGGAGAAATTCACCAGGAGCATAAACGAGGGAGACGGTACGCTTAGAAGGCTCGCCGAGAGTCCGGAACTTTACGACAACCTCAGCAATGCGTCCAGGAAGCTGGATGACATACTCTCAGAAATTAATTCAGGCAAGGGCACTGCAGGTACGCTTCTCAGGGACAAGGAACTTCCGGCAGATATTAAAGAAACAGTTGCAGGGCTGAAGGATGCAGTGGATGAATTAAGGGATCTGACCAAGGACGTCAGGGCCCATCCCGGGAAATATTTCAAGTTCAGCATATTTTGATATCTCAAATCCAGTGATAAGGCAATCCCTCTTTTGCTCAGGTGCTAAGTGTTGACCGTTCTAAGCTTGTTCCGCTACAGCCGAGAAACTCGCCCCATCGGGGCTCAAACAGTCTCGGCTGTTTAACGCTCCTCTTCGCTAAGAACGGTTGCCAACCCTTAGCAATTCGCCAGAGTGATTCCCTTATCACTGGATTTGAGATATAGTCATTTTTCTTTCATGACATATACTAACCCCGGTTCATTTTTAATGAAGTGTTTAAAAAGCAGCATGGTGATTATGCCTTCCACAACGCCGAACAGCAAAAGATGTTCCAGCGCCATAGCAGGGACTGCAACCGACAGCGGATATGGCGCATAGAGCGGCCTGCCATCGGCGCCATGAGCAATCATTGGCTGAATGCCGAGTTCCACTGCGGTTGTAATTGAAGCAATGGATAAACCTGAATAGCCGGAGAGGAAGGCCGCTGCCGATATCCTGCCGCCGCCTACGGCATTCCCCCTTACCAGCTTAAATACGAAATATGATACGAACGGCATTACAATAGCCATGTTAAAGCAGTTTGCTCCGATTGCAGTAATCCCTCCATCTCCGAAAACCAGAGCCTGGATTATCAGCACCATGGACACGGCAATGACCGCTGTCCACGGTCCGAGAAGCGTTGCAATAATGCCGGCTCCCACAGCATGCCCCGTGGTCCCGCCGGGTATGGGAATGTTGAACATCATGATAAGGAATGAGAATGCTGCTGCCATAGACAGGTAGGGGATGTGCTTTGCAGAGAGTTCTTTTTTCAGCTTCCTTAGCGAAACGGTCCAAAAAGCAATGGATACCCCATACAAAGGAATGTATGTCTGGGGGCTTAAATAACCATCGGGAATGTGCATAGCGCGCTCCTGTACAGGCACACAGAATAAAAAAAGCCGCAAAGGCTTTTCCAGGATTTCTTATCTTGTTTCAGCCTTCGCGGCCTGTAAATTTCATTTAAGGTTAGCATAAAAAAATGTAAAAGTTCAATTTTTATCCTCATTTATTAATACGATAGACTAAAGTTATTGTTATCTTTGACGATAATTTAAAAAAGGCCTGTTTTGGAGGTATTTCAGCTATGAAAAAATATTTCGGACTTTTCCTCTCAGTGCTCATGTTGTCAATGCTTACCTATGGCTGTAGTGCTAATATGGAAGGTCCCTCCGTAAAGTCCTTATATTACCATGATGCATTTGTGACAGTAGAGAAATATGCTGATTACCCTGTTACATACAGAGCAAAAGTAACTGAGGCAGCAGATGGGTCCATGGTATCATCGGAATATCCGTATTACAGAGTTAATATCCAGAAAGCACCGTGGTGGCAAATATGGTAGAAGTAAAGCCTTATTTGTCACGGCGTGCCGGAAGCTCATCTGAGTTAGCGGTTGGCTGTCACCAATAATATACATCGATAAAGGGGGACATGTGAAAAATATAATACTTTTTATTTTAGTCAGTTTATCACTTTTTGTAATCCCGGCAGCAGAGGGGGAAGAAGTAATTCAGGCAAAATATAACGGGCAAATAGGTATTTTTGACAGCCGCACAAACGTTGGATACTTAAATTCATTAGTTATTTTTCTGGCAGACCAGCTTGAAAGAAATATTGACAGAAAATACTCATCCACACCTGCTATTGTGACATCTTTTCTTTCCCTGGGCAGTCTCAAGGAAACATCATCGCTGGGGAGACTGATTTCTGAGAATTTAATTCATGAACTCCAGGTGCGGCGCTGGAAAATATTCGATATCAGGCTGGTTAAAGATATAGTAATGACCGATGCCGGCGAGTTTTCACTTACCAGGGACATGAAATACATAAGAAGCCGATATGCAGTGAGCAGTATAATTACCGGCACATACGCAGTTACAGGATCGGCTATTGTAGTCAATGCAAGGGTCCTTGATATGGATTCCGGTACAGTAGTTTCAAGCGCTCAAACAACGATACCATACAACGACCTGGCCGCGGAATTGCTTGCTTCAGACATGATACCCAGGTCAATCAGAATTGTTGGTGGCGATAGCGGGATGCAAAGAATGATGAAATAGCCTGTTTTGTTGCAATCCGGTATTGCACTTCAGGCCAATTTTTCCACAATTTTCCCACGCATTGACTCTTAAGTCTGATTCTTATAGTATATACTCAGTATTTAACCTAACTGAAAGAAGGATGTCATATAAGTGTTTAGTAATAAAGTTATTATTCGTCGCTGGCTCCTGAGCGTACTTCTCTTTGAAGTATTTCTTTTTTTATTGACCGGCTGCGCTTCATCCTCTTCATATAATAAAATTGCGTCCTGTCACGGCGGCGATGAACAAATATCAAATGTTAAGTTCCAAAAATATTTTGATGAGGTGGCTGAAGAATTATGCCCCAACTTGTGCGGCGGAGGACCGTGTGCTGATTATTCGGTCATAGCTACGGATTTTGTTGATATTCAAACACTGGCCCCCGGGAAAATCGGCGTCCTTATGGGTGAATTAATGCGCAGCAGCCTGAACAAAGTATGCGGATATAATATTATTGAGGTGAAGTTTTCCCATTTATTTAAATTGTCGGATGACGGCCTGATTACACTGACAAAAAATCCCAATGAGATATTAAAAGCCGAATATTCTACCCAGTCTGTTAAAAATTCCATAGTCGGAACTTATAGCGCTTCATCAAATACACTTTATATATTTGCGAGGATCATAAATAATTCCGATGGGAAAATAATAAGAATGACAAGTAAAGAGGTCAAATTATCTTGCGATTGATGCGGCTGCTGCAAATATGTCTTGTCGGGATTATTGTCCTTCCCTGCTGCACTCTGTCAGACGTGAGGGACACATATTACAGAGATATCAAGACTTCAGTTTACTCTCTGAGGGGAATTAAGCTTGTTCCTTATTATTCGGGCAATTATGACGATTATTATTACGATGCTCAAAGTGTGCGTTATACAGGGAGCCAGTATGTTACGGTATCCTCTATAGTGTTTCCGAGAAGTGAGGAAAGCAGGAACATGCGTATCAAGGCAATGAAGGATAAAGGATACATTAAAGCTCCGTTAATGTATGCTGATTATTCTCATAGCGCATTTACATATGAAATAGATTGCGCCAACCGAATGGCCCGTAATATCTCTGTAATTGATTTTGCAAAGACTGAAGTGATTTACAAGGAACTGGATACTTTCGCATGGAAGCGCTTTGTATCAGGAGAGTCTGATCTTGATTCCCTGAGCAATGCACTGTGCCCTTGAAAGGGTGAAAAACTGAAACGGAGAATCGGGGAAACGGAGAATCGGAGTGAAAGACTGAAACGGAGAATCGGGGAAGCGGAGAATTGGAGTGAAAGACTGATTTGTATTGTTGCGCCGATTCACCGACTCACCGATTCACCGGCTCAGGTTTTATTTGCGCCGATTCCCCGTTTCCCCGTTTCACCGACTCTGTCTTTAATGAGGCAATGGGGAAAATGAAGAAGTGGGACCCTTTTAAAGATGCTTTTGCGCTGAGGGAGCGGGCCAACAGGCTATTTGAGCATGTTACGCCCAAATCCGGAAGACCCGGAGATGCAGGAACAGGGGTGTGGGTGCCTGCAGTAGATATCTATGAAACAAGTGAATCCTTTGTGGTCAAGGCTGAGCTGCCCGAAGTGCTGGAGGCGGATATTAACATCATCGTGGAGGACAATACCCTCAGAATCAGCGGTGAGCGGAGGTCGCGCAGAGAGGGGAAAAGCTATTTTCAGATAGAGCGATATTACGGTTCTTTTTCCCGGTCCTTTGTCTTGCCTGCCATAGTTGAGAAAAGCGACATAAAAGCTACATTCAAGGATGGTATACTGAATGTAATTCTCCCCAAAATTGCCGAAGAATTGCCCAGACATATAGACATTACCTGATTAAGGAGAAAAAAGACGATATGGGTGGAATACGGATAGCAATTGCCGGAATCGGCAATTGTGCGAGTTCTCTTGTCCAGGGTATCGAATACTACAAGTCCGTGGGCGGGGATGACGATCACGGGTTGCCCGGACTCATGCACTTCAATCTGGGCGGATATTTGCCGGGGGACATCACAGTAGCTGCAGCTTTCGATATCGATGTCAGGAAGGTGCATAAGCCGCTCAGGGAAGCGATATTTGCAAAGCCGAATTGCACAAAAGTATTTTACCCGCATATTAGCAGCCATCCAGTGATTGTGCAGATGGGGGAAGTGCTTGATGGGGTTGCGCCTCATCTCGCAGATTATCCTGATGACCGGAGATTCATCGTAGCGGGTGAAAGGCCCTGTGATGTGGTAAAGGTGCTCAGGGAGAGCGGCGCCGACATGCTGCTCAACTACCTGCCGGTCGGCTCTGAACAGGCTACACGTTATTATGCAAGCGCCTGTCTCGATTCAGGCGTGGCTTTTATAAACTGTATACCTGTCTTTATTGCTTCTGATAACGAATGGACCAGCCGGTTTGAGGAAAAGGGTATCCCGCTCATGGGCGATGATATCAAGTCACAGATCGGGGCGACCATTATACACCGTACTCTTGCCAAACTCTTCATGGACAGGGGTATAAAAATAGCCAGGACCTACCAGCTGAACGTGGGCGGTAACACCGACT
>JBEKJD010000049.1:0-13461 GCA_050011415.1 Dissulfurispiraceae bacterium
AGGTTTAGCTATGCCTATTTTTGAATATATATGCGAAAAGTGCAGCCTGGAATTCGAAAAACTTGTTTTCGGCGGCCAGAAAGTTATATGCTGCAAATGCGGCTCTGAGGATGTAAAAAAGAAATTTTCGGTATTCGGAATGAGCGGTGTAGAGCATCCCGTATCTTCCGGGTGCTCTTCCTGCAGTTCGGGTTCATGCAGTTCCTGCAAGTAAAAACAATTAATTCTTTATTCGTAATTAAATTATGAGCGAACAGCCATCAGAAGCCAGTGTCAAAGTTGAACACCGGCGGAAAACTAAAATGCCTTCATTGTACAGGGTATTGCTTCTGAACGATGATTACACGCCTATGGACTTTGTTATTCATATACTCGAATCAATATTTCACAAACCCGCTGTTGAAGCTACGCAGATAATGCTCCACGTGCACAGAAAAGGCTCGGGGCTGGCAGGCGTATATACCCGCGAAATAGCCGAAACAAAGGTTTCTGCCGTACTTGAGCAGGCCCGTAAAAACAAGTTCCCTCTTAAATGTATCATGGAGAAAGAATGATCAATAAAGCATTGGAGCTGACACTCGAAGCCACAATACGCGATGCCGAAAAGAAGAGGCATGAATACCTGACTATAGAGCACATACTCTTTGCAGCGCTCCACGATGACTGGGGAGTTGAAATCATTTCCAGTTGCGGAGGCGATATCGCGCGCATGAAGTCTCAAATCGAGAATTATTTTGACGTTAATATTCCCCGGCTGCATGACGACGCAAGCCTTTTGCCAAAACCGACCCTTGCGTTTCAGCGCGTGATTCAAAGAGCGCTGAACCATGTACAATCAGCTGAGAAACAGGAGGCTGATGCCGGAGATATAATATCCTCTATTTTTCTCGAAGAGGAGTCGTTCGCCGTACACCTCCTGGAATCCGAGGGAATTACACGGCTTGATGCTCTCAATTACATTTCTCATGGCATATCCAAACTCAACGATGGACCAGGCAATGAGGGCGCCAATGAAGATGAGCAGCCGGCCGCTCCCTCGCCGAAGAGAGACAAAGAATCGCCTGCAAGAGACCCCCTCAGCCAGTTTGCAGTGGAATTGGTGGACAAGGCCGCGCAGGGCAGGATAGATCCGCTGGTAGGCCGTGAAACCGAACTGAAGCGCACTATTCAGGTCCTTTGCAGGAGGAGAAAGAATAATATTATTTTTGTCGGCGAGCCCGGCGTGGGCAAGACCGCAATCGTCGAGGGACTCGCACTGAACATACAGCAGGGGAAAGTTCCGGACGCACTCAAAAAAACCAGGATTTTTTCGATAGATATGGGGGCCCTCCTGGCAGGAACAAAATACCGTGGAGATTTTGAAGCCCGGCTGAAAGCAACACTGAAACGCATCGAAAAAATTGCTGATGCAATTCTTTTTATAGATGAGATCCATACCGTGGTCGGGGCCGGCGCTACCAGCGGCGGCTCTATGGATGCCTCCAATATATTGAAGCCCTTACTGAACTCAGGCGCGCTGCGCTGCATCGGAGCTACCACCTACGAGGAATACAGGAACTATTTTGAGAAAGACCGCGCCCTGTCCAGAAGGTTCCAGAAAATCGAGATACAGGAGCCTGATATAGATGAGACAATACTCATCCTTAACGGGCTGAAAAGCTATTATGAAGAATTTCACAACGTTACCTTTACCAGAAACTCGCTGAAAGCCGCAGCCGAACTTTCAGCCAAATTTATTAACGACCGCTTTCTGCCTGACAAGGCCATCGACGTTATTGATGAAGCAGGGGCAGCCCTGAAACTTGAAGCATCTCACAGGAGCAAACACACGGTCGGAGTTGCCGAAATCGAAAGAGTGGTCTCCAAAATAGCGAAGATCCCTTCGAGGTCTGTTTCCACATCAGACATTGACAGGCTTAGACGGCTTGAGGACGAACTGAGGCAGACAGTATTCGGCCAGGATGATGCGATCCATTCTCTTGCTGCAGCGATCAAGCGGTCACGGGCGGGATTGGGCTCACCTGAAAAGACTCTTGGAGCATTCCTGTTTACCGGCCCCACAGGAGTAGGAAAAACTGAAGTTTCTAAGCAACTCGCCTCGGTGCTCGGGGTACAGTTCATCCGCTTTGATATGAGCGAATATATGGAGAAGCATACAGTGGCCCGCCTGATAGGAGCGCCCCCGGGGTATGTCGGCTTTGACCAGGGTGGACTTCTGACAGATAGTATCAGAAAGCACCCTTACAGTGTTCTGCTCATGGATGAGATCGAGAAGGCGCACCCTGACATTTTCGGCATTCTCCTTCAGGTTATGGACTATGCGACATTGACCGACAACAACGGGAAAAAGGCTGATTTCAGAAATGTCATCCTTGTTATGACCTCGAATGCCGGCGCAAAAGATTTGGCAAAAAGCGTTATCGGCTTCGGCGACAGAAGCAAAGACACTCATTCGAAAGGCAAAGAAGCCATTGACAGATTATTCAGCCCTGAATTCAGGAACAGGCTCGATGCCATTATCAGTTTTGCGCCTCTGACACCCAGTATCATGGAGAGTGTCGTGGACAAATTCATAAAAGAACTCGAACTCCAGCTTAGCCGGAAAAAAGTCTCGATCTCTCTTTCTCCTGAGGCGCGTCACTGGCTGGCCCAAAAAGGCCATGACAGCATCTACGGGGCCCGTCCCCTGACGCGGCTCATCCAGACTGAAATAAAAGATGCGCTGTCCGAAGAGGTGCTCTTCGGCAAATTGAGCAAAGGCGGTTCGGTAAGTATAGGCCTCGCTGAAGATTGTCTGACTTTCAACTATCTTGTTTGATAAAAGCCGTCATTCCCGTGCCTAAGAGCACCTACTGTTGGCAGGTAGTTGAGCGGGAATCCAGGTTATACAGATGAAAATTTTTCTCTCCATATTTTTTTTTAGCAAAGGAAACGGTACCTTATAAATAAGAATTAACTACCTGATAGAACGTGTCCATGAACACACTGGATTCCCGCCTGCGCGGGAATGACGGACAAAGAACTCAAAAAATTGGGGGGGAACCTGCTTGACATTGATGCACATAGTGCTTGAATTATTGGAAAGAATGCTTTATGGTAGAAATGTCATTAGTTAAATTTGGCATCCCGGAAAGTCATGGACTTTTTTGGGTTTCGCAGGAGGGTGCATGGGCGTCAGCAAGGGACAGGGTCTTCAGGATCTTTTCCTGAACCAACTGAGGAAAGAGAAAATCCCGGTGGTAATCTATCTCGTGAACGGAGTTAGGCTGAAGGGCATTATCAAAGGGTTCGACAGTTTTGTCATTCTGCTTAAAGAAGCCAATGAACAGCTTATTTACAAGCACGCGGTGTCTACTATTGTTCCCGAAAAAAGTGTGGACCTTAAAATTGAGACAGATGAAAACAGTTGATGTCAAATGCAGTGGTCCGGAAATCCTCTCCCTGTTGCTGTTATAATAAAAAAGATATATTGTATTTGACCACAGGGACATGCTTGAAGATTATTTTTCATGGAGGTATTAATTAGATGCTTGAGTCGATGCGTAAACATGCGCGGTTTTTTTATGTGCTCTTTGTAATCGTAATCCTGTCGTTTATATTCTGGGGGGTAGGCACGACAGACAAATCCAGTACGCCCAGTGTTGTCGAAATCGGCAAAGACAAAATTACCGTTGAAGAATATTGGCGGCAATATGAACAGACACGAACGATGATCCGTGACACGTATAAGGAGAAATTCAATGATGAGATGGAAAAGAAGATGGATTTGAAAAACCTTGTGCTTGACACTATGATAACGGATATGGTTTTTTCGATTACAGCCGGGGATTTGGGAATCACTGTGACGGACAAGGAACTCCAGGATGTCATCACGCACGATCCGGAGTTTATGAGAAACGGAGTTTTCAGCCAGGATGTGTACTTCAGGGCACTTCAGTTACAGCGTCAAACGCCTGAGATGTTTGAAAGCTCTATGCGGAAACAGATTCTTTCAGCCAAAGTGATACAGCTTATCGGGTCTTGTGCAGATATAAACCCTCTTGACTTCAAAAATATTTCGGGCGACGATAAAGCTGCCAATGAAAAGCTGCAGGCTATAATGTTGAAGAACAGGAATGCGGCCCGTAACTCATATGCTACCGGCCTCTCGCAACTGTTGCACCTCAAAATTAATAAGGACCTTATTTCATAAAATACGGCTTATTTTGCCTGTGGCGGCGGAGAAATGTTATAATCACAAGCAAAACTAAAGAAGATTAGGAGTAGCTGAATGCTTGATGATGAACTGTCGCTCGGGTTGACGTTTGATGATGTCCTCTTGCTGCCGGCCAAGTCCAATGTTCTTCCAAAAGACGCTGATCTAAGCACCAAACTGACCAGAAACATCACACTGAATGTCCCTATCATCAGCGCTGCAATGGATACGGTGACCGAGGCGCGTCTTGCCATCTCTGTTGCGCGTGAAGGGGGGCTGGGAATAATCCACCGCGCTATGTCATCAGAAAGACAGGCCCTTGAGGTGGACAAAGTCAAGAAATCGGAGAGCGGCATGATAGTAGATCCCATTACTATTGCTCCGGATGCATTGATTGCCGAGGCCCTGCACCTTATGGAGCGCTACAGGATATCAGGGGTCCCGGTCACGCTCAATGGCAAGCTGGTGGGAATACTGACTAACAGGGATATGCGGTTCGAGACCAATTTCAAAAAGAAGGTATCGGATATTATGACAAAAGACCGGCTCGTGACCGGTCCTGTCGGCACTACCCTTGAAAAGGCAAAAAAGCTGCTGCACGAATACAAAATAGAAAAACTCCCCATCGTTGATGACGAGTTCAATTTAAAAGGGCTTATTACGATCAAGGATATTGAAAAGAGGAAAAAATACCCGAATGCGTGCAAGGACCATATGGGAAGGCTCAGGGTCGGCGCAGCAGTGGGTATTGGCGAAGAGGCCCTGCTGCGTGCCGAGCTTCTTGTCAAGGCAGGAGTCGATATTATTGCTATTGACACTGCTCACGGCCATTCCAGGGCGGTGATCAGCACGCTTAAGGAAATAAAGAAGAAATTCGATATTGATGTTATTGCAGGGAATGTTGCGACAGCTGACGGCGCCCAGGACCTGATAAAAGCAGGGGCCGACGCCGTAAAGGTCGGCATAGGACCGGGCTCTATCTGTACGACAAGGATAGTCGCCGGCGCAGGAGTTCCACAGCTTACTGCCATAAAAGTCTGCTATGAAGTTGCATCGCGGTCAGACATCCCTATTATCGCAGATGGGGGTATAAAATATTCAGGAGATGTGACAAAAGCGATTGCCGCCGGAGCACACTGTATTATGATAGGCAGCCTTTTTGCCGGGACAGAGGAATCACCTGGAGAGATTATCCTTTTTCAGGGCAGGAGCTATAAAGTATACAGAGGCATGGGCTCGCTCGGGGCCATGGAGCAGGGGACCAGGGACCGGTACGGTCAGCAAGGCGTAGAAAAAGAAAAATTAGTGCCTGAAGGAGTGGAAGGCAGGGTGCCTTACAAAGGTCCTGTTGCAGAAAGCATGCGCCAATTGACCGGAGGACTGTGTTCGGGCATGGGGTATAGCGGATGTGCGACACTCGAAGAATTGAGGAAGAATGCCAAATTTATTCGTATCACCAATGCCGGATGGAGGGAGAGCCATGTGCATGATGTCATTATCACGAAAGAGGCGCCCAATTACCGGATAGAACAATGAACAACCCAGGTAATAGGTCATGGGTTATGGGTCATAGTTACAGGACTGGTAAATTTTCTTCTTGTTCATTGCCTATCACCTATAACCTATTACCTATTACCTGATTTAGTTATGACACATGATGATAAAATATTAGTCCTCGATTTCGGCTCTCAATATACCCAGCTTATAGCCAGAAGGATACGGGAAAGCAAAGTATACTCAGAGATATTCCCATTTAATGCATCCATTGAGAAGATACGGTCCTTCAAACCAAAGGGGATTGTCCTTTCAGGAGGGCCTTCCAGTGTTTATGACACTGGATCTCCAGTTCCTGACATGGAGGTGTTCGGGCTCGGCGTGCCGGTGCTGGGAGTCTGCTACGGCATGCAGTTAATGGCCCACTGCATGGGAGGGGAAGTGGCCAGGGCTGCTAAAAGAGAATACGGCAAAGCGGAATTCATAATTGATGACGATGCCGACCTCCTCCGGGGCATAACGCAGAACTCGAAAGTATGGATGAGCCATGGAGACAGGATAGAGCTTCTGCCGGAAGGCTTTTCCATCGCAGGGCATACAGGTAATTCACCGATAGCTGCCATGGCTGATAAGGACCGGAAACTATACGCACTTCAGTTTCATCCAGAGGTTGCCCACACCGATGAAGGGACAACAATACTCCGGAATTTTGTATATGCGATTTGCGGGTGCAGGCCCACGTGGGAAATGTCTTCTTTTATTGAGTGGACGGTAGCTGATATCCGCTCAAAGGTGGGCAATAAAAAAGTGGTCTGCGCATTGAGCGGAGGTGTTGATTCATCTGTCGTAGCATTGCTTATCCACAAAGCAGTTGGCGACAGTCTTACCTGCATATTCGTTGACAACGGTCTTCTGAGGAAAGGTGAGACGGGGAAGGTGCGGAAGACCTTTGAGGACTATTTTCATATAAAACTCGATTATGTGGATGCACGGGATAGATTCCTTGATAAACTCGCAGGGGTCACAGAGCCTGAGCAGAAGAGAAAGGTTATCGGCAATGAATTTATCGCTGTTTTTGAAGAAGAGGCAAGAGAGATAAGAGATGCCGAATTTCTTGCTCAGGGGACGCTGTATCCGGATGTCATTGAAAGCGTCTCGTTCAAGGGGCCTTCTGCAGTTATAAAAAGTCATCATAATGTCGGGGGGCTTCCTGAAGTGATGCGGTTAAAACTTATTGAGCCGCTGAGGGAGCTTTTTAAGGATGAAGTGCGTGTTCTGGGTGAAGAACTCGGGCTTCCCGCGGATATATGCTGGCGGCAACCATTCCCCGGCCCGGGGCTTGCCATACGATGTATTGGCGAGGTGTCTGAAAATAAACTTAATATACTCAGAGAGTCTGATGCTATCGTCCTTGAGGAAATAAAGCTGGCAGGACTGTACCGGGATATCTGGCAGGCCTTTGCTGTTATCCTGCCGATTAAAAGCGTCGGCGTTATGGGCGACGAAAGGACCTATGACAATGTTGTTGCGGTCCGGGCAGTGACCAGCCTCGACGGCATGACCGCTGACTGGGCCAGGATTCCTTACGGGATATTGGAGAAGATATCAAACAGGATAATAAATGAAGTAAAGGGCGTCAACAGAGTGGTCTACGATATCACTTCAAAGCCGCCGGGAACTATTGAGTGGGAGTAACAATAGTGTTCATCCTATAGCCTAAAAGCCATGAGCCATGAACGATGAACTGATGACTATGAATATTGCTGCATACATGAAAGAGAAGAAGGCGCTTGTCGATGCGTTCATGGAGAGATATTTCTTGCATACTATTGTTCCGGAGGCGCTTCACAGGTCTATAACCTATTCACTTTCCGCAGGCGGTAAAAGGATCAGGCCTATTCTCTGTATGGCCTCATATGAGGCTTGCGGCGGAAGGTCGGAGGATGTGGTCCCTTATGCTGCTGCGTTCGAATTTATCCATACTTACTCATTGATCCACGACGACCTCCCTGCAATGGACGATGACGACTTGAGGCGCGGAAAGCCGACGAACCACCGGGTTTTTGGTGAAGGCATGGCGATCCTGGCGGGCGATGCCCTGCTGACCGAGGCGTTTTATCTGCTTAGCCATGAACTGCATGCGACAGCCGCCATTCCTCAAGCAGCTCTTCTCAGTGCTATTAATGAAATTGCCGCAGGGTCGGGCATACGCGGCATGGTTGGCGGCCAGGCCCAGGACCTGCTGTCTGAAAACGAAGATCCGGATCCTGAAACGCTCTTTTTTATTCATAGATGCAAGACCGCCGCTCTTATCGCCTCCGCGGTAAAAGCGGGCGGCATTTTGGCTTGTTGCAGTGATGGAAGTCTGGCTGCGCTGGGCGCTTACGGGCAGAGTACCGGACTTGCATTTCAGGTCGTTGATGATATACTGGATGTTGAAGGGGAAACGGAAGTGCTGGGCAAGACCGCAGGCTCAGACGAGAAGAAAAAAAAGATGACGTATCCTAAACTATACGGGATTGTGGAGTCGAAGAGGAAGGCGAAAGAGCTGATTGACAAGGCGCTTGACGCTTTGACAGTATTTGATGAAAAAGCCGACCCGCTGCGTTATATTGCACAGCGCTTGCTCGAAAGGAGAAGCTGACACTAAAGATGCTTATTGAAGAAATAAAATCCCCTGATGATTTAAAACTTCTGAAACCGGAAGAACTGAATACTGTGGCAGAGGAACTTCGCACCCTGATTATAGAAAGGGTCTCTATCAACGGCGGACATCTTGCATCCAACCTTGGGGTGGTTGAACTCACTATCGCGCTCCACTACGTATTTAATTCTCCGGTGGACAAGATAATATGGGATGTGGGCCATCAATCCTATTCACATAAACTTCTGACCGGCAGGTACCTTGAGTTCCCTACCATACGAAAATATAAGGGCATATCCGGGTTCCCGAAAATTTCTGAAAGTCCGCATGATGCGTTCGGCACCGGCCACAGCTCAACCTCCATATCAGCGGCGCTGGGGATAGCCGAAGCACGGGACGTCATTGAAAAATTCCAGATATCAACTCTCAAATCTCACATTCCGGGAAAGGTGATTGCAGTTATCGGTGACGGTGCGTTGACTGCGGGACTTGCGTTTGAGGGACTAAACCAGGCAGGTCATCTGAAAAAAGATATTGTCGTGATTTTGAATGACAATGAGATGTCCATATCCCAGAACGTCGGCGCGCTTTCGAATTACCTGAGCAGAGTATTGTCGGGAGTATTCTATCAAAAATTTAAAAAAGAGACCAAGGCCATTCTCGAAGGGATCCCGGGTATCGGGGAGTCGGTTGCGAAAATTGCCCAGCGGGCGGAAGGGAGTCTGAAAGGGTTCTTCCTGCCTGGCGGCCTGTTTGAGGACCTGGGATTTGACTATTTGGGGCCCATCGACGGGCATAATATTCCCCTGCTCATTGAGACATTGAGCAGGATCAGGAATGCAAGAGAGCCTATTCTCATTCATGTAGTGACCAAGAAAGGGAAAGGGTACAAGTTTTCCGAGGATGATCCATGCATTTATCACGGTATCGGTCCTTTTGAGGTAGATACCGGAATAACGCAGTCGGACAAGTCCTCTACGAGCTCCGGACAGCCCCATGACAGCTGCATAGCGTTCTGTGATATTTTCGGTAATGCGCTTACTGAATTAGCTCAGGAGGATGAGCGTGTTGTTGCGATCAGTGCTGCCATGAAGGAAGGTACAGGCCTGGCAGTCTTTGCGGAGAAATTTCCAGGGCGCTTTTACGATGTAGGCATTGCAGAACCTCACGCGGTAACATTCGCGGCCGGTCTTGCGAGCCAGGGCCTCAAGCCTGTTGTTGCCATTTATTCCACATTCCTGCAGCGGGCCTATGATGAGATAATTCATGACGTGTGTCTTCAGAACCTCCCCGTGGTGTTTGCCATCGACAGGGCAGGGATCGTGGGAGAAGATGGGCCAACCCATCAGGGACTGTTCGATATATCGTTTCTGCGGCACATTCCCAATCTTATTTTCATGGCGCCTAAAGACAGTTATGAGATGAAAGAAATGCTGAAGCTTGCGCTGGCGCATAAGGGCCCTGCCGTACTGAGGTATCCGAGGGGGAAGGTCAGCCCGTATGCCCGCCTCGGAATTGGGAATGTGGAGATAGAAATGGGGAGATCGGAAATAGTGGCACACGGCAAAGACATCGCTTTTCTTGCAGTGGGCAATTCTGTGTATCCGGCGCTGAAAGCCGCTGCCATGCTGAAACAGGACAATATAGAGGCATGCGTGGTAAATGTCCGGTTCATCAAACCGCTCGATGAGGAAGGTATACGGGCGCTCTGCGAGAGGACGAAGCGAATAATCACTGTGGAGGAGAACGTCCTTGCAGGGGGCTTTGGCTCTGCTGTGCTTGAATATCTGAACCGTGAGGGACTCTACGATGTGGCAGTACACCGGATCGGCATTGATGATGAATTTGTCGAGCACGGCTCTCAGGCGCTGCTAAGGAAACAATACGGTCTTGATGAGGACGGAATATACAGGACTGCAACAGCTTTTCTGAAAATCACAGCTGCTCCCGCAGCTTTAGAAACGCACCCATAATAATACGACCCTTTAATTTTATCCTATAAAATAAACGGCAGGAGAAGGGAAGCACTTGTTTTTCGATGCGATGCACGGCTCTACTGTAAAGGGGGCGAGTAACGCCGAGCCCCAACTGAGAATAGATTCGTATATAGCTGCTATAAAAAAATTGGCATTTACCGACGAAAGCAGTTTCAGCGCTTCGAAAAACAAGTGCTTCCCTTCTCCTGTCTTCCCTATATAGGTTGACGTATGAAAGAGCGCCTTGATAAAATTATTGTTGACAGGGGGCTTACCGCAAGTCGCGAGCGGGCACGGGCCCTGATTATGGAAGGCAAGGTATTCGTGCGCGGGGCGCCTGTTACAAAAGCAGGCACGATGGTAGCACCTGACGCTCCTGTGGAGATAACCGGCGGTGAAATACCGTATGTCAGCCGCGGCGGCCTCAAGCTCGATGCCGCGCTCGGATACTTCAATGTATCAGTAGAGGGGAAAATTGCGATGGATGCAGGCGCATCCACCGGGGGGTTTACAGACTGCCTTCTACAGCGCGGCGCTAAAAAAGTTTATTGTATAGATGTCGGTTACGGCCAGCTTGCGTGGAAGCTGAGGCAGGACCCAAGAGTGGTCCTCATCGAGCGGACCAATATACGTTACCTTGAAAAGGAAAAAATTCCTGATCCAATAGCTCTTGCCACCATTGATGTGTCGTTCATCTCCCTTGTCAAAGTGGTGCCCGCGGTAATGGAGTTCCTCCGGCCCGAAGGCGAGGTGATGGCCCTGATTAAACCGCAGTTCGAGGTGGGAAAAGGAGAAGTGGACAAGGGCGGCGTAATTAAGGATGCGGCCAAGCGCGAGCGGGCTGTCAGCCACGTGAAAGAAGCTATGGAATCTTTAGGGCTCAGGATAATCGGCGTAATGCAGTCGCCGATTTCCGGACAGAAGGGGAATATAGAATACCTAATTTATATGAGGTTGTGATTGCCTGATGGATATAGACGCCTACTTAAAAAAACAGTCGCCATCATTCGTTATAATTCTGGGGATGATTGCCAATCTGCTTATCGGGGCTGTCGATTATATGACCGGATATCATTTCCATGTGTCGGCATATTATCTGATACCTGTCTTTCTCACTGTCTGGTATGCCAACGTATATGCAGGCATCGGCATGTCGACTGTGAGTTGGCTGATAATGATTTTTGTCTATTTTTCTACAGCAAGATCTCATAGGCACTATCTGGTTCATTTATGGAACATCACTTCGCTCTTTGTAATCTACAATATTTTTGCCTTCGTATTGTCGAACCTTAAACTCGCTCTTGCCGAACGCCGGCAAGCCCTGTCAATGGTGAGGACATTGACTGGTCTTGTCCCCAGGTGCGCTTCCTGCGATAAAATACTCGGTGAGTCTAACTCCCTTTCCGATAATTCGGATGAAGCAAAGCTTGTTGCCGAACGCCGGGAGGCATTGTCAAAAGTCAGAACATTGACTGAGCTCATCCCATCGTGCGCTTCCTGCAGGAAAATCAATTATGATTCCTCTGACTTTATAAGTTAATGACGGGACTTTAGTTTTTAAATGAATGCGTAACTTGCTGCATATTAGATGCTACCCCTAAGCTCTTGACCAGCCGCTTACATATGATTTAGCATATGCCATCAAAACTTGCGAAAGCACAGTTCGATTCCTTTTGCTCAATAATGACCGAACAGGGCAATGAAAAAAGGCGTAACTATTAAACCCGTAGATACCGCATATCAAAGCGTTAAACTGATCCTCGAAGATGCGCGGCGGAAGGCTTATTCTGCCGTCAATTTCGCTATGGTGCAGGCTTACTGGAACATTGGCAAGATCATTGTTGAGGAAGAGCAGCGGGGCAGGGCAAAGGCGGGATATGGGGAGTACTTGCTGCAAGACATCTCCGAACGTTTAACCAAAGATTTTGGGAAGGGGTTTGATTATTCCAATGTAAAAAATATTCGGCAGTTTTACCTGACATTCCCAATTAGCGACGCACTGCGTAGCCAATTGAGCTGGACGCATTACCGTCTGTTGATGCGGGTCGAAAACGAGTCGGCAAGGGACTTCTATATTGGGGAGTGCATCTCCGAAAACTGGAGCACCCGTCAGCTTGAGAGGCAGATCAATTCATTCTACTACGAACGCCTGCTATCAAGCAGACACAAGGGCCGGGTCAGAGCCGAAATAAAGAAGCTGGAGCCCGGCCCGATGCCACACGATGTTATCAAGGACCCTTATGTTTTGGAATTCCTTGGGCTGAAGGAAAGAGGGGAACACCTCGAAGCGGATTTGGAGCAAGCCCTGATAGGCAAGCTGCACGATTTTCTTCTTGAACTCGGCAAAGGCTTTTCATTCGTAGCCTGCCAGAAAAGAATTACTATAGACGGCGATCATTTTTATATCGATCTTGTTTTTTACAACTATATCCTTAAATGCTTCGTACTCATCGATCTTAAAGTCGGCAAGCTGACCCATCAGGATATCGGCCAGATGGACTTCTATGTGAGATATTTTGAAAAAGAACTTAAATCTGAGGGCGATAATCCTACGATCGGCCTGATTCTTTGTGCAGAAAAGAATGCAACGATGGCGAAATATACGCTTCTTGAAGGCAGCAAGAACCTCTTCGCGTCAAAATATAAGCTCTACCTGCCGACGGAAAAAGAACTGAAAGAAGAATTGAAACGGGAAAAGAGGTACCTTGAGCTTGAAATGAAAAAGTCTGACAAGAGAAAAAAATGAAAGCGGGCAAAATTGTATAATGTAGTTATACTTGTTATATAATATTGGTTCGCAATTTCTGTTAAAACAAAAAAATAATTTACCTGATGGAGCTGCCGTGGAAACAACACCTGAATTTATAAGCGCCAGGACGTGGAACAAGGTGCTGAATTATATCGCCCTGAGTGATGAGGCGCCGCCTTATTTGCTCATGGATAAAGAGGTTGTGATTGAAAAGGTCTCCCAAATCGGTAAACGCATCAGGAACTCGAAAACGTTTTATGCTGTAAAGGCCAACCCGGACAGGGAGGTGCTCAAGCTTCTGAACAGTCTTGAAACAGGATTTGAGATCGCTTCAGAAGGCGAACTTCAGATGCTTGTCTCTCTGGGTGTGGGGCCGGACAGGATAATTACCAGCAATCCTGTA
>JBEKJD010000050.1:0-13108 GCA_050011415.1 Dissulfurispiraceae bacterium
GCAATGTCTCTTCGGTCAGCTTGCGCACCTTTATCTCAGTCATTAAAGCTATGTTGGCAGCTGACAACTCTGCTGTACGCTCCTGAACCTTTATCTCCAAATCAGTGTACGCCCCGCGCAGTTTTTCCTCAGCTTCCCTGAGTTCCGTGTTGTCGCGATTCAGTCCTATCATTCGAACAGGCTTGCCGTATGCATCCCGGATCATTATTGCATTCGCCTTCAGCACCTTAACACTTCCATCGGGATGGATGACACGAAACTCGGTGTCGAATTCTTTCTCACCACGAAGTGCCGCCTCACTTTCCGCTATCGCTTTAGCAGAATCATCGGGATGAAGGCCGTTTACCCAAGCCTCAACACGTCCCGGAAATGTTTCCGGGGTGAGGCCGTAGAGTTCAAGCATCCGGTCGTTCCAGATCATGATGTTATTGGTAATATCCCAGTCCCAGACCCCAAGCTTGGCGGACTGGGTTGCTAATTTAAGACGTTGCGTAACTGAACGGAGTTCAGCTTCCGCCTGCTTGCTATCGCTGATGTCCCAGCACACACCTGTCATCTGAACAGCTTGGCCCGTGTTGTCACGATGAATTTTTCCCCTCGCAGCTATGTGGTGAATGCTGCCATCCTGCCAGACCGCACGGTATTCTGTCGCGTACTGGCCCGTTTCGACAGCCCTGCCAAGGTCCGCTTGTACGGTACTCCGGTCTTCAGGATGTATTATTTGGAAAAACTCCTGGGCTGCTCCAGTAAAGGTCTCTGGTTTGGTTCCCAACAGGCGATGAACACCGTAACTCCAGGTGCGCTTGTTCTTGACAATGTCCCATTCAAAAACAGCCATTTTAGATGAGATTAAAGCAAGGTCGAGTTGTTCCCTACTTTGGCGCAGCGCCTCATCAGCCTGTTTCCGTTCGGTGATATCACGGATGACACTACAACAGTATTTGTTTCCTTCAATTTCAATTAATTTAACATGTGTCTCCACAGTGATGACAGAGTCGTCTTTTCGAAGATGAGAGGATTCAAAACGCAGTTCCCCTTTTTTGAAAATTTCGGATAGCCTTTGAGGGAAAAAATCGATCTGCTCTAAAGCTAAAATCTTCGATAACTTCATCCCGAACATTTCTTCCTTCATATATCCCCGGGATTCATAGGCCGCCTTATTGGCAAATATTATATTGCCATCAAGATCGTGAATAATAATAGAATCAGCAGACATATCTAAAACAGGAGATTGTTGTTGGAAAGAGTCTAATGATAAGCTTGCAGGCAGCATGAAAGGTCTTCCCCCGCTCCTTTTCAGAAAACTTATTAAAGGCAGATTAGTTGATTAGATAATACTCCCCAAAAGCACAAAACATCAATGGTCACGGTCAACATAAATATAGTGGGCTTTTGTTCATTAACTTTTAAAGATGGGACTTCTATCAAACGCTGTATGTATAAATAAGAGTTTAACTTGGAGAAATCAGTTCTGTGGTTCTGGGGTCAGGCTTGACTATTGATATTTGGATATATCCCAGCACAGACGTGCATATCTTGCCCTCTTGATAGTTACGCATACTTAAGGGGTCACAGTTACGATCGAAAATCAACGTCTTTGGTGATTGGTCTCAGGTGAGGGTTATCAGGTGTTAATCGCGCGGTGATCTCCTCACGGAAGTAATTGAGGGAGGGTATCCTAAATACACTTAATAGTATGAACGGTAATCATCAGTGGCAACTCTCATACCGACCAGAAATAGACGCGAAGGGAGCTTCTCTCCAGCTGTTTGTTTCCGAAAATTACTTTGCGTCGCCGGCTGCAGCAAAAGCAACAAACATACGGCATTTATACGATCTCATGACGTGTTCACCCCGGAATGTTTATTCGTTGGATTGGCAGACTACCTGATTAGAATGAAAAACAAGAACGTCAAGCTGCGGCGCTTCGCAATTTTTTCGTGGCTTTTCTATTTCCGTTCTTGTCCGCACCGCTCAGCTTCCCTTTCGCTTTCTTTATGCGGACTCCCCCCTCGCTCTGCCAACCGATGCGTTCGAGGAAGTCGAAGTAGGTGCCTTCGAAGACGTTCACCTCGTCATTGTCGTATACGATCAGCTTGGTCGCTACGGCCTCCAGGATCATCTCACTGTGCGTCACGATGATGACAGCGCCGTCGAAAGCCTCAATCGCCTCGATCAGCGAGTCAATGGACTCCATGTCCAGGTGGTTTGTGGGCTCGTCGAGGATCAGCATGTTGGCCGGAGAGATCAGGAGCTTGCCGAGCAGTACGCGGCTCTTTTCCCCTCCCGAGAGCACGCTCACCTTCTTGAGCGCGTTGTCGCCGTCGAACATCATGAGCCCGCAGATGGCGCGGGATTCGCCATGGGCATGGTTCGGATGCGCGTCCATGATTTCCTGGAGCGCGGTTTTGTCGTTCATCAGGCGGCTGATATTGGTCTGGCCGAAGTAAGCGATCTTCGTATTCGGGTGGGGTCTTATGTCTCCGCTTGACGGGGACATTTCTCCTGCAAGCAGGTTCAGAAGCGTGGTCTTACCCTTGCCGTTTTTTCCGATGACGGCAATGCGGTCCTTTTTACCCACAGCAAAGTTCAGGCTGTCAATGAGTTTCGGTCCGTCCTCAGAAAATGAAAAGGAGAGGTCTTCCACTGTCATCAGCCATTTGGCTTCAAACGGGGCGGACCGAAACTTGAAGTCAAGCGATTTGATCTCTCTGAGCTTGTCGAGCCGTTCGTGTTTCGCAAGCGCTTTGATCCGGGACTGGACCGCACTGGCCTTGGTTGCCTGGGCCCGGAAGCGATTAATGAACTGCTCCACCTCTTTGCGCTTCTTATCGTCGTTCTGGCGCGTCTTTTCGTGGATCTCTTCTTCCAGGAGGATCTGGTCGTATAGCTTCTGCGTGTTGCCGGGGACCTTTCGCATCTTGCAGCGGTGGATGATCATGGTGTGTGTCGTGACGCTGTCCATGAATTCGCGGTCATGCGTTATGATGATCAGCTCGTTCCGCCAGGCGCGCAAAAATTGAGTGAGCCAGCGGACCGAAACGATGTCGAGGTAGTTCGTGGGCTCGTCGAGGAGCAGCAGATTCGGCTCCGATACAAGCACCTTGGCAAGGTTCAACCGCACCTGGTACCCGCCGGACAACGACGACGGCGAGCGGTCGAAGTCGTCGTTGGTGAACCCCAGGCCGTGGAGAATGGCCTCGGCCTTGTACGTTTCGTCGATATGGTACTCGTTTTTCGGGAGGGCGAGGCAAGCCTCGTGGAGCACCGTATCCTCAGTGAAATGGATATGCTGGGACAGATGTCCGATGGTGTATCCCGAAGAGACGGTGATCGTGCCGGAGTCCGGGTGCTCTTCGCCGAGGATCAAGCGGAAGAGCGTGGATTTGCCGTGGCCGTTTCGGCCCACAAGGCCCACGCGTTCGCGCTGGTTTACGGTGAAGCCGACGCCGTCAAACAGCACCTGCTTACCGTAGGATTTTTCGATATTCGCGACTTGGAGCATTCTTTGGCCTTCCTTAACTAATGTATGCAAAAATACAGCCTTATATGTTAACGCAGCAGGGCGATTAAAGCAAATGTTTTCCAAAGAATGCAATGAAACAAGGCGTCTGATGCACTCTCAATTAGTAGTACAGGGCGAATTTTATCAGATAATCCAATTGATCTGAACGCCTTTCAGCCTTTGCGATGTCCTTCCTCTTAATCAACACCTTTCCGAATATGATAAAATTGTGCGGTGTACGAACGTTAATCGAAATAGGGATATGAGAAAGGCCGAAGAAAAAGAGAGGGAGAGAGGGAATGTGACCCCTAATGTCTATGAAAGCTGAAACTAACGTGCAAGCACGGCCGCAAGCGATACAGATTCGCAATCTGTTGATCGATCCGCCGCTTCTCCTTGCGCCGATGGTGGGCCTTAGCCACAGCGCCCTCCGAAGGATTATGATCGGCTTCGGCGGGGTCGGCCTGTTGTCGACGGAAATGCTCTCGGCAAGAAGGCTGCCCAGAGAAAATCCCCGCATCTCCCCGTATCTGATCAGAACCGAAAGGGAAAGCCCACTTTCCTATCAGCTGCTGATTTCCACTCATAAAGAGATAGGTCGGGCAATTGATGCGCTTCACGCATTGAAGGCTGACGCTGTTGATTTGAACATGGGCTGCCCATCGTCGGCGGTCAGCAAGTTCGGCGCAGGCGTGATGCTGATGGAACAACCGGAGGAGGCTCGCCGCATCGTAGCCGAGGCCAGAATGCGCACCGCCTTACCCCTTAGTGCGAAAATCCGTCTCGGCAGCGACGCCGACAGCGGAAAATTAAAGGCGTTCTGCTCCATGCTCGAAGGTGAAGGCGTTGATATGCTTACGGTACATGCCCGGTTCAAACATGAGTCCTTCGCAAGAAGACCGCGATGGGCATATATAGCCGAAATAAAGGAATGCATTAAAATACCCGTTGTCGCCAATGGCGGAGTTTTCTCTGTAGAGGATGCGGAGACGTGTCTGAGAGTATCCGGCGCCGACGGATTGATGCTCGGACGGGGGGCGGTTATAAGACCCTGGCTCTTCGCCGAAATTGCCAGGACTGTATTCGACAGCGATATCGCGGAGCCGGCGGCGTCACTGCCCGATGTTTACTCAGATTTTTTCGAAGCTCTGAACGCGAATTATCGCCCTGTCTACCGCTTGGTCAGGCTGAAGGGATTTACCAACTACTTCGCCCGGAACTATAAATTCGGACACTCTTTGGCGTCCAGGATCCAGTCAAGCAGCAGTATGGATGAAGCAAGGGAAAGGGCCGGGACGTTCTTTGCGAACAATAGTAAGGAGAGCATGGCCGCGACAGGGGCCAGAGTGGGCGATGGTGAGCGTCTAAAACAGTTTCTTTGAAATTAAAGCCACAGCCCATTTGGATCACACAGGCTCTTCAATTCCGCCCTTGTCACGCCAAAGGTCACCCATCAGCAGGCACCGTGCGGACTCCCATAATTTTTTTAACAAAGGCCAGTTCTTCCTCCCTGGTGGCAAGTCTGCCAAGCAGCTTCTCATCGAGTATCTTCCTGAATACCTCTGAATAAACAGGCCCGGGAGGAAGGCCGAGCTTTTTCAGGTCGCTGCCTTTTACCAGAGTCCGCACATCTCTCAGCTCCAGCAGAAAGCGCGATATCGCTTTTTTCTTTTCACTGTCCTGCGCCAGCGCCATGCTGAACAGGACGACTTCAATATCACAATCCTCCAGCGCATGATAAATATCGACCGGACTATCGGCTTTCAGTTGTTTTAAAATATTCTGGGCTATCTGCAGAATCTTGAGGATTTGCTCCCGGGGCTTCGGTGGAACAGCAAGCCTGTCAAGGGCTGATTCACGGTCCGCCTTATTCAGTTTATAGAGCAGCGATGCCAGATAAAGCATACCCTTCTCATAGCGCTCCTCCAAAAAAAGCAGGTCAAACCATGAGATGACATCGTGAACAGACTGGAGAAATGATTCGAGCTCTGAGGAAAAAGCAAGGCTGTTATGAATCACCTTAAGGAGTCCGAAATCGCCGAGCCGCTTCAGGGCCTTTATGGGGTCGGTCTCCCTGAAGGTAAGCATAAGCTCATCATAGAGCCTGGAACCGGAGAGTTTCTCAAAAATGCTCATCCTGAGGGCGAGCTTTATCAGATTCTCCGTATGCTTTGTCAGCTTGAAACCGAAACGCTCAGAGAAGCGTATGGCCCTGAAAGCCCTCGTTGGGTCTTCGACAAAACTGAGATTATGGAGCACCCTTATGACCTTTTCTTTTAAATCGCGCTGCCCCCCGAAAAAATCCAGCAAGAGGCCAAAATTCTTTTTGTTCAGCTTTACTGCAAGGGTATTGATAGTAAAATCCCGACGGTACAGGTCTTTTTTTATCGACGATGTTTCCACCTTGGGCAGTGCGGCTGGAGACTCGTAATATTCCGTCCGCGCAGTGGCAACATCAAGCCTGAGCACGGGCATCATCACCTGTGCCGTGCCGAATTTCTGGTGCACCGTGATCTTCGCTCCTGTCTTTTTTGCCAGGGTCCTGGCCAGGGCGATGCCGTCTCCTTCTGCAACAATATCTATATCAGGGTTTTCCACGCCCCTCAGCATGTCGCGGACACAACCGCCCACAAGATAGACGCCGAAACCGAGTTCATCGCCGGCCTCCCCGGCCATGACAAGGAAGTCATAAGTGCGCACCGGCAATTTTTCCTTGAGAATTCTTGCAATGCTCCTGCCAAACCCGCTGTAGGCCTCACTGGTTGCCGGCTCTCTTGGCGACACCTTGCTTTTTCTAAGAAAACCCTCATAGAGCGACCTGAGTATATCCGTCCTCGTCACCGCCCCTTCAATCCTGCCTTCAGACAGCACCGTGACAAACCTCTGGTTATGCTCGATCATGTTCTTTTCCACTTCCGCAATAGGCGTATCGGGCGCCGCGGTCAGGGCATCGCTCGTGGCAAAATCCGCGCACCTGTTCCCGCCAAGCCCATGAAAGAGCGACTTCTCAACAACCCCTCTGGTGATGGTCCCCTGGTAGCCGCCGTCTTTCACTACAGGGAGCGCATTGACCCCATAGCGCGTCATCACGAGTTCGGCCTCCTTGATGCTGCTGTTCCATTGCACTACAATAACCGGCGTAGTCATCACGTCACGTACTATCTTTGCCGGGCGTATGTGCTTGTGCAGGGCCCGGACGAGTTTCTCCTCTAAAATTTCAAACGGCACATCTTTTATGGTCGCCGACGCAGCCGTCGTGTGACCGCCTCCGCCGAACTCGGCCATAACACGGGCCGCATCAAGCTCGGGGGCCCTGCTGCGCGCCACCATAAGAATCTTATCAGCCATACCTATCAGCAGAATAACCGCGTCGGCTTCTTCCATATTCATTATCTGATGGGCCAGGTGTGCGACATCGCCGAACCCCTCAATCGTGCCTTTTCCGATTTTGATCCTTATACCTTGAATAACGACCTCTTCAAGTGACGTTACCAACTCATTCAACAGGGAGAACTCTTCCCTGCTCATCTCCTCTTTAAGAAAATCGGAAACAATATTGAGATTGGCGCCATGCCTGATGAGATGCGCCACTGCCAGGAGATCGCGCGGCGTAGTCGAGGCAAACATCAGCGAACCTGTTTCCTGGTATATGCCGAGGCACAGGATAGTCGCTTCAAGCGAACTCAAAGGGAGGTCCCTTTCCCGGATGATTTCGGCGAAAATAGTCGAAACGGCGCCTGCGGTATCTATGACCTCTACCTGGCCTCTGATATCCTCTTTTGCAGGGGGATGATGATCATAGATATGCACCTCAACCCCGGGGCATGAAAGAAGTTCTTTAAAAATACCAATCCGGTCAGAATGCTTGGTGTCAACAATGATCAACCGCTTCACCTCGTCCAGTGAAATATCCCTGATTTTTTTTATCTCCACCGGCTGAAAGGCGTCCATAAAATCCCTCACCTTTTTCTCCATAGAGCCGGGGAAGACAATAACGGCGTCGGGATAAAGTTTTTTTGCCGCAATCGCCGAGGCCAGCGAGTCGAAATCGGTATTTAAATGCGAGGTAATTACATCCATATGCGGCTGTCAATTCACCTATGTCTTTCCAATTTGTTGTTTTAAGAACTTTCCCAAATCTTTGTCCGTCGTTGCTATGTGTTTATGAAGCCAATTATAAAGCCATCCTCTTATTTCCAGCGCCATACGGTCGTCTGCTATGTTCTGGTGGAATCTTTTCTGATGCTCCTCAAAGTCTTCTATGAATTTCTCATGTTGCGCCTTGTGATCATATCTGTCAGTATAGCCATATGTTTCCATATACCATTCTTCCATTTCAAAATGTTTAACAATGTAGTCCCTTAAAAAGTCCACCGCTAATCCGACTTGTTGCAGGCGGTCCTTTTTGTCCACTTTAACAGACAGCTTCCGGATCAATGCGATCAACTCTTTATGTTGAACGTCTATCTCCTCAAAACCCGCGGACAATTCGTCTGACCACTGGAAATCATACTCCGTGTTCACCTCAGAATTTTCAATCGAGGAATCAATATATTTCTGATATATTTCCTCAAAGACCGGCCTTATTCTCCTGAACACATCCAGCATTTGCGGGTCAAAATGATGCGGCATGGTCCTGCCGTCCCCCTGAAGGATGATCCTGCATGCTGTTTCATGGTCAAATGCCGGCTTGTAAGGACGACTGCTCCGCAGTGCATCATACTGGTCAACAAGGTTCATTATCCTGCTTTCCAGGGGTATTTCTTCTCCTCTGAGATTATATGGATACCCTGAGCCGTCCCATCTCTCGTGATGGGAGAGGGCAATAGTCTTTGCCATGGAGAGCATGGGATGCCCTCCGATAATCTCAGACCCCAAAACGGCATGTCTTTTTATTGTTTCAAACTCCTCAGTCGAAAGTTTGCCCGGTTTCTTGAGGATATGCTGCGGAGTATGCACCTTGCCTATATCATGCAGAGTGGACTGTATGCGTATCCTGTTAATAAAAGATTCCTCCAGTCCGAGTTCTCCTGCAATTACACTGCAATATTCTCCGACCCTGTGGATATGGTTGCCCGTGTCATCATCGTTGGCTTCCGCCGCTCTTGCGAGCGAATAGATCATATATTCAACAAGTCTCGCATTTTCAATGATGGCTGCAGCGTTATTGGCAAATATCTGCAATTGCTTGATCTTCCGGTCATCAAAAAAGTCAGCAGTGGAGCTGTATAATGCCAATGCACCCATGCAGCGGTTTCCTATAAGCAGGGGCACTCCCAGCATCGAGCTGTAGCCGTATTCTTCCGCCATTGGCCTCCACAGCTGAAATAAAGCGTCGTCTTTGTTCATGCAGCATGGTTTCAGGGTCCTTATCGCAGTTCCAACCGGGCCTCTGCCTGTCGGACCGTCATCCCATGTGACCCTTATGCTCGAAAGATACTCTTCTCCCATACCTGCAAACGCCGCAGGTTTTACATAATAACTGCCCTCCTGGATCAGTCCGATCCATGCCATTTTCAAATCGAACAGTTTCAATGCGTTTTTACAGATATTATTGAAGACCCCTTCGCTGGACTCTATGCTTATCAGGGCACTGGAGGCATTGCTTAAGGCAAAGAGTTCCTGATTGAATTTGTCCAGGTCCTCGAAATTCTGCTTCAGCGATGCAACCATGTCATTAAACAACCGAGAGAATTCGCCTATCTCGTCTCTGCTCCGGACATCGACCTTTATATCAAAGTTTCCATCCTCCACCTTCTGCGAAGCCGACCTTAACTGCAACAACGGACCGATAAACGTTTTCTTTACATATAAATAAATCGCAAGGGACAACGGAATCGCAATTATAAGGACATAAAAGACGTAGAGATAGCAGTAAAACCGTATCTTACCCAAAGATTCTGTGAGAGGTATTTTTATGCTTATGGCTCCCAGGACAGCGCCCTCCTTCACGTTGTGGCAGGAAAGACAGTTCTTGCCCATGAAGCTGGATTTAGCTATATATGGGTATACGCCTCTTATGTATTCGCCTTCAATGGCAATCCTCTCGCTGCCCTTTTCTATGACCTCTTTTTCAATATCGTCGTTGGCATATTCGTCCGCCCCTCCCTTGCCTTTATCCTTATCAAGAGTATCGGAACGCATTATCCTTACATCGGCAATATTCTTCATCTGTTCAAGAAAAGGACCTTTGGCTTCCCTGATATTGCCTGTTATCATCATTGTTGTGAGGCTGTTCAATATCGTGTCCCTGTAGCCCGGAAGGGTTGTATGCCTCAATTCGTCTATTACTACACGCTTCATATTACTCGTCGCAGTGAAAATGATTATTATAATTCCAACAGAAGCCGTCAATATAATAGGGATCGCCAACTTCCATTTTAAGGAAAGTTTTTTGATGCTCATTATAGTAAAATATTACTCCTTTCTGGTTATTTGACAGCAGAGCATTCCAAAGGAAGTACCGGTCAATTACAATTATGTCTTAAGCCCAATGCAGACCATCAAGGGATTCTCTCGATTAATTCCCGGCCTCATGGAGCAACGAGAATAAAAGGAGACAAATCTCATCCTTATTTTAACTATAGTAGCTTAAACTAATATGATATAGTAATACATGTCAAGCAAAATTTGACACCAAAATCCATTTTTAATCAATCGACTATGACACACCAAAAACTGCGTACGTGTAGACTTTGACTTTCAAAGATAGTACACTTTTAGCAGGAAACCTTTTTTATGTACCCTTGTCCTAAGTAACAATAATCCACCGGGGAAGCAGAACGGCACAGGTCTTTACTTTAGAGGAGTAGTAAGGGACATGACTGTAAGATACATAGAGGTCAGTGAGGAACCCTTTCATGAAAAGAAATATATAGAAGCAGGAGATGCAGCCAGGCTTATCATTGGGACCATACTCCCGTTCAACGTTTTCTTCAGTGAAGAAGAAGTCATGAGGCACATCTTCGCCCGGGGTATGATATTCACCAAACACGCGCAGAAGATCCTGATCGAAAAAAACATAACAAAGTTCTGGATCGAAGAAGCCGAAAAGCCGGACCTCGATTCCTACCTCAAAATGGGGGCCTTCCAGAAAATAATCAGTGACAAAGACCCCGCGCTTTTTAAGGCATATTCCGTCGAGAAAGACAAGTACCACCAGATAGACCGGAACATCCTCATTGACGGGACCGATATAAATTTCAGCCTTTACCTGCTGGACGAATTAACGGTTGTCATACTTCTGGAGACAACCGGGGACAGTCCGGTGAAGTTAGACAAGAGTAAGTTGCCGCTCCACGGAGATATCTTAATAAAAAAATCCGACCTCCACCTCCTGAGTGATTATCTGCAGTCGATAATGCAACGTCAGGTAAAAATGCCGGCAGAGAAGACCTTTAAAGTAAAAGCTATGGTAATCAGGGAGAACTCCAAGGTGCTCATGGAGGAACTGCTGGAGGACCCGAGGAGCGGGGACACAATAAAAAAAACGGTCACCGCCGTAAACAGCATCATAGACGCTATCCTTCACAACAAAGACACGATGTATGATCTTGTGGACCTGAGCAAACACGACTATTACACTTACACACATTCGGTAAACGTTGCCGTTATGGCCATAGGACTTGGAGGCGCGATAGGGCTGGAAAGAGAGCATATAGAGGAACTCGGAATCGGAGCTATGCTGCACGACATAGGCAAGAGCGCCATACCCTCCGAGATACTGAACAAGCAAGGCAAACTCGATTCTACTGAGTTCAAGATAATAAAAGAGCATGTTCTTGAAGGCGAGAGAATCCTGCGTATGCATCGCGAATTCCCGGAGGAGTCTTTCCCTGCAGTCCTCCAGCACCATGAAAAACTGACGGGAAAGGGCTATCCCTTCAACATTTCCGGAAAAGAACTGAAACTCTACGGGAGGATAACCTCCATCGTCGACTGCTACGATGCGCTGACCACCAGTCGTGCTTACAAGACGGCCTACACGCCGTTCTATGCGCTCTCGCTGCTGATTAAAGAGAAATCTGCCTACGACTGTCACATCCTGAAGGAGTTCATCGAGATGCTCGGTAAGGTCAGATAAATCGCGGGAAACTCCTGAAACTTCCTGAAATTGACTTATCCCCGGTTAAAATTTTACAATGTGAGGACGACCCTTGAATTTAAATGATTTAGGGCTTATTTACTTGTTAAGGTAGGTAAGATATGTGTAGACTGGCCGCTATTACATCAAAAGAGTACATCTCACCCATGGAGCCGATTCTTGCCCTCGAAACAATGAAAGAGGGTCACGACGGCTCGGGCCTGGTCCTCACGCTCAAAGACCTCGGCGGGGCGTTCGGGAAGCTGAAGAAATTTCCGGTAATGTCCGGCATCTGCTCCATGGCCGGGAAAAAGACCCTTGACGAATTCATGAAAAAGAAGGGCTTTACCCTCAAGTATGAATGGAAACCGAAAATAAAACAGGTGAAAGGGATTGTCCCCCGCGATAATTATTTTGCGCGCGCCTATGACTATCCTGCTGCCTTCAGAAGCAGGCCGGTCCAGGAAAAAGAGGACCTTCTCATGGACACGCGCCTGGCACTCAGGAAAATCGGAGAACCTGACGAGTCGATATTCGTATTTTCGTTTTATCCTGACGTCCTTACATTGAAAGAGGTGGGTGACCCGCTCCAGGTGGCCGAATTTTGGGGGCTTGAAGATGACAGGCTCAAAGCCAGGATCATCCTTGCCCAGGGAAGACAGAACACCAACTATGCAATCTATCTTTATGCCTGTCATCCGTTTTTCATACAGGGTTTTTGTTCCATGACAAACGGTGAAAATACCGCTTTTGTCCCCATAAGGGAATTTCTTTCGAGCAGGGGCTTCCCCGGTTACATGGGATATAATAGCGACAGTGAGGTGTTTACTCATATAATGCATTATTCAGTAAGGCAGATGCATCTGCCGCTGCCTTATTATAAAGATATCATAACCCCGCTCAAATCCGCCGAGATTGAACAGCGGCCTGACAGGGATGCCCTGAGACTAATGAAGCAATCAATGCGCTCGCTCTGCATAGACGGGCCGAACGTTATCATCGGCTTCACTCCGGACGGCGCCTGCTTCATGGTGCACGACTCAAAAAAGCTGAGGCCCGGCACAGTGGGCGGGGTAAAAGGAAGATATGCATTAATGTCCGAGGAATGCGGAGTTGACAGTGCAGTACCCAAACGGGACAGGAGCAAAGACATATTCCCGATGAAATACGATATGGTAATAGTTTCACCGCAGGCAGAGGAGGTAAAGGTATGGAACCAGCTGCAGGGTCGATATTAGACCATAATCATCAGCTCTCGCTGAGAGAGTTCCCTTATATAATCCGGTGGCGGGATGACCGCTGCAAACGGTGCGGCAGTTGTACTGCGGTATGCCCGGTCAAGGCTATTGTCCCCTCAGTTAAAGTTCAGAGAGTTGTCAGGTCAGAAGGACCCGTGCCGACCCCGGTAACGGCAAGGATGATCACTCACGTAGTAGAACAGGTCACCGATATAGAGCGATACTGCACCGGCTGCGGGACCTGCACGCTGGTCTGCCCCAATGAAGCGATAGAGCCGGAAT
>JBEKJD010000051.1:0-16449 GCA_050011415.1 Dissulfurispiraceae bacterium
CTTTGCCGGCATCGCAAATTGATAAAAGCTGCCAATAAAAAACTTGTTGCACAAATCACAGTTTACTTATTTTAACATGTCCAACGGGAGTTAACTCAAACAATGCTATATAACACAGCCAAAAGTCCCTGCTTTTGGTCACATTGGATTTTTACTCACTATCACTTCATGACATTTTTCTAATTCTGCGTAGTAAAATACAGGTATGTCCATCAAAAAACAGAAAACCCTTCCTCTTGCCAAACAGAGAAATATCGAGAAAGAGCTTAAGAATTCCGAAAGTATTTCCAGGGCTATAATAGATACCCTTTCTGCACACATCGCGCTTTTAGACAGGAATGGAACGATTCAACGCGTGAACAAGGCGTGGCGTGAATTTGTAACAAATAAAGGCTCCCTGGCAGAGGAGATCAGAGAAGGCGTTAATTATCTGGAAGTCTATGACAAGGTATCACCTTGCTGTGATAGTGAGACCTGTGCAAATACTGCAAAAGAAATAGCGGCCAATATCCGGGCAATTTTATCCGGAGAATCTCAGGAATTCACTTTAGAATATGAATGTTCCTCTCCGGAAGTCGTCAGATTTTTCAAGACTCGAGTTGCCAAGTTCATGATTGGCAACCAACCCAATGTGATTGTTATTCATGAAGATATATCCGATTTAAAGAAAGTGAAGGAAACGCTGCAGGAGAGCGAAGCACGTTATCGAATGCTTGTCGAGACTACCAATGAAGGGGTCTGGTTCCTGGATGCTAACCATGTTACGACCTTTGTAAATCCGGCCATGGCACACATGCTTGGCTATACTATTGAAGACATGCTGGGTTCACCGATTAAAGACTTTATATCAGCCGAAGATATGGAGCACCATGCCCGGCAGATGAATGCCCGACAGATGGGAATGGATGAGTCGTATGAGCGCCGGTTCAAACGCAAGGACGGTTCAGTGCTTTGGGCCCTGGTCTCTGCCAAGGCAATTAAGGATGCTAACGGGTATTTCTCAGGTTCGTTTGGTGTTATTACCAACATAAGCGAACGCAAGCTGAAAGAGCAGATACTTGAGGATCGTGAGGGCCGTATAAGCGCAATTATGAATACTACAGTCGACGCTATTATTACCATTAACGAAGACGCCTTAGTGGAGAGTTTCAACAAAGCCGCTGAACACATCTTTGGATACGAGGCGCTTGAGGTAATCGGAAGGAACATAAATATGCTGATGCCGGAACCTTATCATAGCAATCATGACGGTTACTTAAGGGAATACTTTACTACAGGCATTAAGCGTGTTATCGATTGCGAAAGTGAACTGGTCGGAAAGAGGAAGGATGGGAGTGTCTTCCCGATAGAACTTGCAGTCAGCGAGGTGCTCCTCACCGACCGCCGTATTTTCACCGGCAGTGTCCGTGACATCACCGGGCGTAAGCTGTCGGAAGATGCGCTCCTGAAAAGTGAAGCTCGCTACCGGCGCATCACCGAGGGCCTTACAGATTACCAATATACGGTGCGTATTGAAAACGGTCGAGCTGTCGAGACGAAACATAGTCCGGCCTGTGTAGCTATAACCGGGTACACGGCAGAGGAGTTTGTTTCCGATCCGTATCTCTGGATTAACATGGTAGCGCCTGAGGACCGTGAACTGATAAGAAGGCGCGTCGAACAGATCCTGGAGGGGAATGATATTCTGCCTATCGAGCATCGAATCATACGCAAAGACGGAATACTGCGTTGGGTGAGCGACAATATTATTCTTTACAGGGATATCTCCGGGACTTTGCTGTCATACGACGGCGTTGTTAAGGACATAACCGAGCATAAACAGTCGGAAGAGACCCTACGTAAAACGCATCAGGCACTCGAAAAAGCTTACACTGACCTCAAGGCAGCGCAATCTCAGATGTTACAGCAGGAGAAGATGGCCTCCATCGGACAACTTTCAGCGGGCGTTGCCCATGAGATAAAAAACCCGCTGGCGATTATTGTGCAGGGCGTGGATTCCCTTCAGGGTCCACACTCAGACAGCCTGCGGGCAGATGTTTCAGAAATGATCAAAAAGGCGGCAATAAGAGCTGCCAAGATTGTTAATGATCTGCTCAGTTTTGCCCGTCAGTCTCCTCTTTCACTGGAGAAAATGGATATCGTTTCCATTATAGATGAAACACTGTCCCTTGTGGAGCATCAGCTTAATCTTAAAAACATCGGGATCATCAGACAGTTTGAAGAGGGCAATCTTATTGCCCTGGTTGACAGTGACCAGATAAAACAGGTATTTATTAACGTGCTGCTCAACGCAGCGGATGCCATGCGTCAGGGGGGCGCCATAGAGATAGATGCGGGAATGACCGTGATGCCCACCACCGGCAAGCCTGCGGTACGTATATCCTTCAGTGATAATGGATGTGGCATTGAGCCGGAAAACATCGAGAAGATATTCGATCCGTTTTTTACAACAAAAAGGGATTCTGGCGGGACAGGGCTGGGACTCGCGGTATCACACAGGATAATCGAGAACCACGGCGGAACAATCACCATAGAAAGCAGGGTGGGAGAAGGGACAAGAGTTGTTGTGACCCTCCCTGCGCCTGAACAATAAAGGAGGGGTTACATTGCTAAGTCGATGACTACCGAAGAGCTGATCGTCCGTATCGAATCGGTCCTGGGGAAACAGGGTTAAAGAATTGTCTGGGAAGAACCTTGAATGGTAGAAGACTTCTTCCGACATTTCACACCGAATTAAAGACACAGTGGATTTACAACCAGACCTTAAACCCGCTAAACGGGTCACGTCCACGTTGGAAGAATTTTATGCCTAATATTAAACTTATTTTAGAATACGATGGTAGCCGTTATAACGGATGGCAGCGCCAGACGACTATTAAAAGCACGGTCCAGGGAAGGATTGAACATGTGTTGCAACTTATGACAGGAGAAAAAATTGAGCTTCATGGATCAGGCCGTACAGACACCGGAGTTCATGCCCTTGGTCAAGTTGCAAATTTTCATACTCAAAGTCAAAAGGGACTTTCTGAAATAGAGGACTATCTTCATAAATACTTTCCAGATGATATTAATCTCCTGGACATACAGGAAATGCCTGAACGTTTCCATTCAAGGTTAAATTCAAAAGGCAAAGAATACTTATACCAGATTTGGAACCATCCCTTTAAAAAGAATATTTTCAACAGGGGCTATTATTTTCACATAAAGAAACCTTTGAATATTGAAAAAATGAAGGAGGCTGCGGATTTGTTTGTTGGAACCAAAGATTTTCGAAGTTTTACGGCCTTGAAGTCCAAGAACAAATCGACCGTTAGGACGCTCTCAAAGATTGACATTCTTAAAAAAGAAAGTGCAATCACTATCAATTTTTCTGGAGATGGTTTTCTTCATAGAATGGTCAGAGTGATTACCGGGACGATTATTCAAGTTGGGTTAGGAGAGCTTTCTGTTTCAGAAATTGAAGAAATGTTTGAAAAGGAAAAACGCTCAGTGGCCGGTTTTACAGCTCCTCCTCATGCCTTGTTTCTGCTTAAAGTCATTTATTGAATCTGAAAACAGTCTGTTTCCCCGGAATTCTGAAAGACAACACTGCTTCCTGAAATGCTCATTTTTCTGCACTGCATTCATTGCGAGGAGTATTAGCGGAAACCGACGGTTTTGCCTGAAGTTGCAATTTGACGCGACGCATTTTTAGTGATATAAGGAAAGTAGAGAGCTTGGGAATCCCGACAAAGCAAAACCCTCCGTAACAAGGGGACAGAAAGCGGTGGGTCTTATTATAAGACGACCGAGCTGCCGAAGGAGCTATCCAGGCAGTTCAGCCTTTTTTGATTTGGGAGCGAGCGAAAGCGCTCGTCGATCATAACAGAAACCGCAGCCGCTTTGAATTACTGAAAGGGCAATTCACGCGGCATGCCTTCCATAAGAGGAGGAAGCCGAAATGATTGGCTATCGTAGGATCCCGATTTGTTTGCTGTTTGTCCTTGCATCACTTTTTGCAGGGTGCGGATCGTCTGCAAAAAGCGGCGGCGTTATGTCTGAAAACAAGGTCCCCTGCAGTGTGGAGAGCACGGCTCAACGTCTCACGCTCGACCTCTTGAAACAGGGTTTTGAAGTCAGTCGCGGCTATTTCAAACTCTGGACGGCCGATCAGTGTGCGTATACCTTCGGTATCATGGGAATGTGTTATGCCAACAATCCTGCGGCGCCTTATGTCACCTTTGCTGTACTGCCGTGGCCCGGAGAATATGTGGATGCCTCGACGAGCAGCCTTTGGGGACCCTCACAAGAGGGCTATAACGATATCTTCCGCTTCGATCCACGCGAAGCGATTGTCATCCTTGGCGAGCTGCCCTCCCCGGCAGCTTATTTCTCCGAGCAGACTTACCTTTTCTCGCGGCAGGGGACCTATACGACTGGCAGCACCTATAAGGCGATCGCGCAGTTCATGCCAGCCCTGCTCCGTTTCTTTTTCGCATATATGCCTGATGACACTGCTCGCTTTCAGTCCTTTTCGACTATTAGCAATCCCATCAACAATGTGGTCATTGAAAGACAGTCGAATGCCGCCTTTGGCCAGATCAGGTATTTTATTATTACGCCGGATCAGTTCATGGACAACACGATCCGGAACGAGCTTGCCACGATATCGATAAATAAAGAAGACATCTTTACCGAGCAAATTCCTTCCGACATGAGAATCGGTCTCGATCAAGCTGCTGATGATTTTACCACCTTTATTCGTTACTCCCAGCCGGATGACGGAGGGACACCCGGGACTCTATCGGATATCTGGAGAACAAATCTGCCGCTTGTCGTGCTGCGGGTCAGGGACACGCGGACGGATCGTGATCCTAACCTGTATCCGCCTGTCGTGCTTGAAACCAGGACGGCTGTCGACGAATCTCCCCTTCAGCCCGATCTTATAAGTCTGGTTTCGGCTGTAGCCGGGAAGTGGGGACAGCCTTGCGTCAATAGCGATTGCTCTGACCGGGCCCAAAGCTTCAAAGATCTGCAGACATTCCCTTCTTACATGGTCGGACCGCTCTGCATACCCATAGGGGAGAACTGCCTCGGCGACAACTGGGACGCAGCCTATCAGCTCTACGGACCTGCATCGCTCGATAACGGGGAAATCTACGCCGTAGCCGGAACCCTGGGTACCGAAACCGGAAATGCAACATATGTGGGGTTCGGGATCAATTACGCCGATGTGTTTTTGGGCGTAGCAAATCTCTCCAATAAAGATCTGGACGGGACCGCGAATGGATATGCGGAAGTAGTTAACAACACCGATAAGTTCTATCTTTATTACTTAACTAGGGACTGCTCTGGCCTGGAAGGCCTGACGGACGGTAACTGCTTCGAGCTCCCTGTGACACTGATTCCATCCGGTAAGCACCTCGGACTCAGCGTGCGTGATTACGTTCGGCCGGGCACCGAACGTGGACCTGACTCGTCGTTCGTTCTGCCTTCGATGGTGATCAAATTACAGAAGCCGTAAGAAATGAGCAAATCCCCGACTGCCGGGGCAAAGTTTTGGCATGCTCGGTCCAATAGATTCCTGCGATGATGAAGAGACGCGCCGATAGCGCCCGTTCGGTGCAGCGGTGCTCCACATTACACAAGATACGGGTAATCCCGAATAATCTCAGCTATTGTCATGCTGTTTGCGACTAAATTAACAACCTGGGCAACTGTAATTCTCATTCCCCGTATACAAGCCCTGCCTCCTATTATGTCCGGATCAAAAGTAATTCGATCGATTGTCATAATATCCTCCAAAGCATAGCTTTTTATCATTATATCATATTCCTCAGCGTGGGACCTTCCGATGACTTACTCCCTGTCATTGCGTCCTATAAGCGGAAATTAAGACTCGATCCTACATTGACCGTCAGGTCAGGTTTTAACTTTTACAACTCATACACTCATCCACGAATTTGAGTTATAATTCCTCTATGCAATTATCGGAGAACGCCTTAAAGGTACTGCATGCGAGGTATCTGCTCAAGGACGAAAAAGCACGAGTCATTGAAACCCCTGAAGAAATGTTCAGACGCGTTGCCCGCGGTGTATCGGATGCAGAGCGGCTTTACAAAGACGATGCCGCATACTGGGAAGAGAAGTTTTACGAGCTTATGACTTCGCTCAGGTTTCTCCCCAACTCACCCGCTCTTATGAACGCCGGGAAACCTTTGGGACAGCTTGCGGCATGTTTTGTCCTGCCGGTGGAAGACTCAATGAAGAGTATTTTCGATACGCTTAAAAACGCTGCATTGATACTTCAGAGCGGCGGCGGCACTGGTTTCTCTTTTTCCAACCTGAGACCCAGGAAGGATATGGTCAGGTCAACAGGAGGGATTGCAAGCGGTCCTGTTTCTTTTATCAAGATATATAATACCGCTACTGAGGTAATAAAACAGGGAGGGGCCCGGCGGGGCGCAAATATGGGTATGCTGCGCGTCGACCATCCCGATATAATCGAATTTATAAAGATCAAGCGGGACAGCAGGGAGCTTTCCAACTTTAATATTTCTGTTTCGGTAACAGATGCATTTATTGATGCGCTGAAGCGAGATGATGAATACGGGCTGATCAATCCGCGCTCCGGTGAAGTATCGGGACGGCTAAGAGCAAAGGATGTTTTTAACGAGATAGTTGAAAGCGCGTGGGAAACAGGAGACCCTGGCCTCATTTTCATAGACAGGATCAATAGGTCGAACCCGACTCCCCATATCGGTCAGTTTGAAAGCACGAATCCCTGCGGGGAGCAGCCGCTTCTCCCTTTTGAGGCATGCGTGCTCGGTTCTCTGAATTTATCAAAATATGTCCTCCTTACAAAGGCCGGCATCGGGGGGGCGGAGCGTATTGACTGGGATATGCTGGCAAACGACGTGAAGACAGCCGTGCGATTTCTTGATGATTCTATTGATGTAAACAGGTATCCTTTAGCTGATATAGAAAAAATGCACAAGGGAAACCGAAAGATAGGACTCGGCGTCATGGGGTGGGCGGACATGCTGATACTGCTGGGCCTGCCGTACAGCCACAGTAAGGCTTTCGGAATGGCCCGGAGGGTCATGAAGTTTATACGTGACACCGCGCGGCAGGCCTCGGTAGATCTTGGGGAGAAGCGCGGTATTTTCCCGAACTTCAGGGGGTCAATATACGATGCGCCCGGTATGCCTAAGGTACGCAATGCCACTACAACTACTGTTGCTCCCACAGGTACAATTTCCACAATTGCCGACTGTTCGAGCGGTATTGAACCACTTTTTGCCATTGCATATAAGAGGCTTGTGCTTGACACCGAACTCTATGAGACAAATAAATATTTTGTTGACATGGCAAAAGGGCAGGGGTTTTATTCTGATGCGGTAATGAGCAGAGTTTTGGGTAATGGGAATCTGAGGGGAATAAAGGAGATCCCTCCAGGAGTTAAAAAGCTTTTTAAAACGGCCCTGGAAATACCGTATAAGGACCATATTGAAATGCAGGTGGCTTTCCAGGAATATACCGATAATGCTGTTTCCAAGACTATTAACCTGCCACACAAGGCCAGGAAAGAGGATGTTGCGCAGGCCTATCTCCTGGCCTATGAAAGGGGGGCAAAGGGCATAACTGTTTTCCGTTACGCTGCCAGGAAAGGGACTCTGGTAAAGATTGCAGATGCGGACTAAGATAAATTACGAATTAAGAATCAGGAATTACGAATTGTGGAAAAATATTATATTAATAAGTCATTAATTCGTAATTCATTAATTCTTAATTCGTAATTCGTAATTCTTAATTATAAAAAGGGGGGTTTATAAATGCTGCTTGGTGTTAATGTTGATCATGTGGCCACAGTGAGAGAGGCTCGAAAAACTTTCGAACCCGATCCTGTAATGGCTGCAACACTTGCCCTATTGGGAGGGGCCGATGGGATAACTGTTCATCTGAGGGAAGACCGGAGGCATATACATGACAGGGACGTGCGGCTTTTGAGGGATACAGTGCACTGCGAACTGAACCTGGAGATGGCGGCCACAGATGAGATGATACGCACAGCCCTTGAGGTGAAACCCGATATGGTAACGATTGTGCCAGAGAAAAGACAGGAACTCACGACAGAAGGCGGGCTGGACATGGCAGCTCAGAAAGCGCGTCTTAAGGATGCCGTCATAAAAATTCATAGCGCAAATATCCCGGTCAGCCTGTTCATAAACCCTCATATTATGGATGTGGACATATCCAAAGAGGTCGGAGCCGACATGGTCGAGATCCATACAGGACTTTATTCCAATGCAAGTGGGAAAAAGCAGCAGGATGAGCTGGATCGGGTTGTGGAAGCCGTAAAAATAGCAGGTAAAATCGGCCTTGCCGTGAATGCCGGACATGGTCTGACTTATAATAATGTCCACCGTATTGCCGCCATAGAAGGCGTAAGGGCGCTTTATATAGGCCACAGCATAATTTCGCGGGCTGTTCTTGTAGGTATTGAAAGGGCGGTAAGGGAAATGAAGATGTTGATATGATCAAGGGCATTGGAATTGACATTGTTGAAACAGACAGGATAAGGGATGCGGTCCAAAAATGGGGAGATAAATTCTTAAATAAAATCTTTAATGATATTGAGATATCATATTGTAATAAAAAGAAAAATATTTACGAATGCTTTGCAGCCCGTTTTGCTGCAAAAGAAGCATTCATAAAGGCTTTATCCGACCTGGAGTATGACGGTGAGATGCCCAGGCTGACTAATATTGTCATACTGAACCATGCGTCGGGTAAGCCCTGTATTTCAGTGCGCGAAGATTTGGCGGAACGCCATGTTATCAATCTTTCGATTTCCCACGAGCGCCATTATGCCGTGGCAATGGTCATACTTGAAAGCACAAAGAAATAAAGGGTATAATGACGGGCTAAATATCAATAAAGCCGGAGGCTATGTTGAATATAATTGTGTGCATAAAACAGGTCCCTGATACAGCCGAGGTCAGGATAAATCCTGAAACAAATACTCTCGTGCGCGAAGGAGTTCCCAGCATTATCAACCCCTACGACCTGCACGCGCTTGAAGCAGCACTCCAGATCAGGGAGAAAGCAGGCGGCAAAGTAACGGTAATTACAATGGGACCTCCCCAGGCAGAAATTGCATTAAGGGAGGCTGTCTCGATGGGCGCTGATGACGTGCGGCTTATTTCGGACAGGGCTTTTGCGGGCGCTGATACATGGGCAACATCTTATGCTCTTTACAAAGCCATAGAAACTATAGGCTATGACATCATTCTTTGCGGAAAACAGGCCATTGATGGGGACACTGCTCAGGTGGGTCCTGAAGTGGCTGAATTCCTCAATATACCACATATAGCATATGTAAGAAAGATTGATGAACTGGCAAGCGGGATGATAAGGGTACAACGTTTAATGGATGACGGCTATGATGTGGTGGAATCATCCCTTCCAGTGCTGCTGACAGTTGTAAAGGAATTGAACACGCCGCGCCTGCCCTCTCTCAAGGGCAAGATGGCTGCGAAGAAGGCTGTTATTACGAAAATGGATTTAAAGGCCATTGGCGCGGAAGAAGAAAATGTCGGGTTGAAGGGCTCTCCGACCCAGGTCAGGAACATATTTGCCCCGCAAGCGAAGGCCGACAGAAAGATGCTGAATGGCAGTGTTGACGAACAGGTTGAAGCACTTATAAAAGAGCTGAAAGGACTGAAATGCGTATCATCATAAATACTGAGAAATGCACCGGCTGCCAGCAGTGCATAGAATCATGCCCGTACACCTCAATAGAAATAAAGGCTGGGAAGGCCTTTATTAATGAGTATTGCCAGTTCTGCAGAACATGCCTTGGCGCTTGTCCTGAAGGTGCAATCATTGAAATTGCAGAGGAGGCAGACGGACAACAATCCGGATTATCAGAGTACATGGCAGCATACCGGGGGGTATGGGTTTTTGCCGAGCATCGGGAAGCGAGAGTCGCATCTGTGACTTACGAACTTCTTGGAGCAGGCAGAAGACTTGCCGATGAACTGGGGACAGAATTGGCTGCAGTACTTTTAGGCATGTCAGAAGACACTGCAGGAGAGTTGATCTCATGGGGCGCCGATAAAGTGTATCTTTGCAGCTCCCCGATGTTCGGGACATTTAATGACGAGCCGTACTCTCAAATGCTCACAACACTAATAAGAAAGCACAAACCGGAGATTGTACTTGCCGGCGCAACGTCCATTGGCAGGTCATTCATACCGAGGGTAGCAGCACGGCTTAAGACCGGACTCACCGCAGATTGCACTGCGCTCGAAATTGATAAAGACACACGCAATCTGCTGCAAATAAGGCCTGCCTTCGGGGGCAATATTATGGCAACTATCCTTTGTCCCAATAACAGGCCGCAGATTGCAACAGTCAGGCCCAGGGTCATGAAGAGGTTGGAAGTCGATCGCGGCAGAAAGGGTGAAATTATTCCTGTAGATGCCCCAAATCTTACCTGCAGAACAAAAGTGACTGAAACTCTGAAAGAGGCGTCAGAATGCATGATCAACCTGCAGGACGCGGAGATCATTGTTTCAGGTGGTAGAGGTATGGGTGACCCCAAAGGGTTTTCCATGCTTGAAGAACTGGCTGGGCTGCTTGGCGGCACTGTCGCGGCTTCAAGGGCGGCAGTCGATGAGGGTTGGATGCCCTACCGCCATCAGGTAGGACAGACGGGAAAAACAGTGTGTCCGAAAATCTATATAGCTTGCGGCATATCGGGTGCAGTGCAGCACCTCGTGGGGATGCAGTCATCCGATATAATTATTGCGATCAACAAAAATCCGGAAGCGCCTATATTCAATGTCGCCACATTCGGAATTGTCGGCGACGTTAATGAAGTGGTCCCTCTGTTGATCAGGAAACTTAAAGAAGGAAAGCAATGACAAATAGCCCCGAGTCCCCGTGTCTCCGCGTCTCCGCGTCAGCCGGCATTGCTTTTGTGTTTCCCGGCCAGGGGTCGCAGCGTGTGGGGATGGGCAGGGAGCTTTATGATAATTTTGATACAGTGAAAGAGCTGTACGATATTGCATCAGGTGTCCTGGGCTATGACGTAGCCGGCCTGAGCTTTAACGGTCCTGAAGATGAGCTTAATAAAACGCAAAGAACGCAACCCTGCCTGCTTGTAGCAAGTATCGCATCATATACTGTTTTAAAATCCGTAAACATTCATCCCTCTGCTGTTACCGGTCACAGTCTCGGAGAATATTCGGCGCTTGTGGCAGCTGGAAGCATTTCTCTTGGGGATGCAGTAAGGCTGACCGGCATCAGAGGTAAAATCATGCAGGAGGCGGTGCCCGGAGAAAAGGGACTTATGGCGGCTATCCTGGGGCTGGAAAGGCAGGCTATTGACGATATCTGCAAAGAGGTTGCTTCAGGCTATGTCGCAGTTGCCAACTATAATTGCCCCGGCCAGATAGTCATAGCCGGCGAACGCCCGGGTGTTGAGGAAGCCATGAAGCTTGCAAAAGCCGCCGGCGCCAAAAGGACACTTCCGCTTTCTGTGAGCGTGCCGTCACATTGCAAACTGATGGAAGAGGCCGGAAGGCAGCTGGAAGAGGCCCTTAAAGATGTAAATGTCAAAGATGCCGGAATTCCCTTTTTCAATAATACCGAAGCACTGTGTATTTCCGGTTCCGATGCAATTAAGCAATCGCTTGTCAGACAATTGAGTCACCCGGTGTTATGGGAAGATTGCATTAGAAAAATTTCTATGACCGGAATAGAAAACTTTATAGAGGTTGGGCCGGGTAAGGTCCTTACAGGACTTATTAAGCGAATAGAGCCGTCGGCCCGGCTTTTCAATGTTGAGGATACTGCAACATTGAACAAGACGGTGTCGGAATTAACGAGGTTATAGGTAATGGGTAATAGGTGAAGGGTTGTAGAATTTTTTTGCCTATAACCTTTAACCTATCACCCATAACCTTTTAATTATGTTTATCGATGCAAGAGGTTTTGCGCATCCGGAACACCTGAAGGAATTCAAGAAACACCTTGCCGGTTGCTGCACAGTGGATGAAGATGTTGAGGTGTTGATTGACAACCTGGACAGGGAATTAAAAATGTTCGAACTCTATATTCGCTCCTTTAACTGTGCCTACACGGTGGTTAAGGAGGGTGAGCAAGTGAGGATAACATTAAAAAGTCCGTTCAATATTTGCGGGTTTTAAACAGAGTCTGTTTATAAACTCAAATTTTCTGTCATTCCCGCGCAGGCGGGAATCCAGAACGTCTTGAAGGAACTGGATTCCCGTTTTCACGGGAATGACGTGTTCTTACTTACGAATCTGTGAGTTTTTTAACGGACTATTAAATAGGCGTTATACAGTTATGCATACAGCGTAATAAATAAAGAAAGGAGATTTTATTATGGATAAAGAAGTTTCTGAACAGACGCTCGTGTTGATTAAACCGGATGCACTGAAGAATTCGCTGACGGGATATGTGATTTCCCAACTCTCGGAATTCCATACAGGTTTGCGTTTTGCCGGAGCAAAGATAGTTAATGTCAGTAAAATGCTTGCAGAAGAACACTATGCCGAACATAGGGGAAAGGCTTTTTTCCCTGCGCTTATCGATTTCATTATGGGTTATAGCCATTATCCTGATGAACCCTGGAAGCGCAGGATAATAGCGCTTGTCTACCAGGGTGAGGATGCTGTACAAAAAATCCGGAATATCGCAGGACCTACCAATCCTAACGTTGCCAGAGATCAAAGGCCTGGCTGCATTCGCGCTTTGGGGGCCATTGTGCCTGTAAAAGATGAAGCGGGGAATGTTGTTGGCGAGCGGATGGATAATCTCATACATGCCTCTGCAACATTGAGTGAAGCCGAGAGAGAAATAAAAATTTGGTTCAAACCCGTGGATATACCCCCATTAATGCGTATTTATAACACCGTGATAAGCAATGGACATTATTATTTCAGGGACAACAAGCTTTTTACGAGCTATGAGCAGGGAAGTATTTCTCTGGTGGCTCCCGGCGATGTTGTCTGGAATCAGGGTATGCCTTCCCCATGCACGCTTGAAGCAGTGGCTGCCAAGTACCTGATTAATAAAAGTGCGGAGTAAGAATAAAGTATAGTGGAGCGGGTGAATTATGGCATATAGGGATTTAAGAGATTTTATAAGGGTGCTGGAAGCAAAGGGACTTCTGCATAGAATAAAGGTTGAGGTAGACCCTATTCTTGAAATCGCACATATTACTGACAGGATGTGCAAGAGCCCTGATGGTGGCAAGGCGCTTTATTTTGAAAAAGTAAAGGACTCTTCTTTTCCTGTTGTTACCAACCTTTTTGGATCCTATGAAAGAATGTGTCTTGCACTGGAAACAAATAAACTCGATGATGTAGCTGAGCGCATAGAGGAGATTCTCAATCAGGCGCCTCCGAAAACTCTGCTTGAAAAGCTGGCTATGCTGCCGAAACTCCTGGAATTTTCAAAATATCTTCCGAAGACAGTAAAGAGCGCGCCGTGCCAGGAGATTATCGAAAGAGACAATCCCGACCTGGGCAAATTACCCATAATCAAATGCTGGCCCGGTGACGGGCAGCCCGCTGATGAGGGGAGGTTTATTACGCTGCCCATGGTATTTACAAGAGACCCAGAGACAGGCAGGCAGAATTGCGGTATGTATCGCATTCATGTTTACGATAAAACGACTACCGGCATGCACTGGCATATTCACAAAGACGGGGCCCGCCACTATGACCGCTATAAGGATGCCCAACAGACGATGCCGGCAGCCATTGCCGTAGGCAGCGACCCGGCTGTTATTTATGCTTCGAGCGCACCTTTGCCGGAATCAGTTGATGAGATGCTTTTTGCCGGTTTTCTGCGAAAGAGTCCTGTCGAGATGGTCAAATGCATCACTTCCGATATCCAGGTCCCGGCTAACAGTGAACTGGTAATAGAAGGATATCTCCAGCCCGGAGAAATGCGTCTTAAAGGGCCGTTCGGCGACCATACCGGCTTTTATTCGGCAGCTGACTACTACCCGGTATTTCATGTCACCTGCATAACACATAGAAAAGACCTTGTATATCCTGCCACGGTTGTCGGAAAGCCGCCGATGGAGGACTGTTATATGGGAAAGGCGACAGAACGTATATTCCTTCCCCTGATAAAGCTCGATTTCCCCGAAATACGCGACATCAATCTTCCCATGGAAGGTGTTTTTCATAATGCGGCCCTGATATCGATTAAAAAAAGCTATCCCGGACATGCAAAGAAAATAATACACGGGCTCTGGGGCAAGGGCCAGATGATGTTCGCGAAGCTCCTCGTGATTGTGGATGAGGATGTAGATGTGCAGAACATTTCCTATACTGCCTGGCGTGTCCTTAACAACGTTGACTGGAAACGGGATGTGGTCATCGCTGACGGACCTCTGGACGACCTTGACCATGCTGCCAACTGGCCCAGGTATGGATCAAAAATGGGCATTGATGCAACGAGGAAGACAAAAGAAGAGGGCATGATGAGGGAGTGGCCTCCGGAGCTTTTTATGTCGGACGAAATAAAGCGGCTTGTTGAGCGCAGATGGAAGGAGTACGGATTTTAGACAAGGACAAAAGCTTTATGCGGCGGGCCTTGCGGCTTGCGGCCCGAGGCATTGGCATGACAAGCCCCAACCCGATGGTAGGGGCTGTGATAGTAAAAGACGGGATTGTTATTGCCGAAGACTATCACAGGAAAGCCGGAGAACTCCACGCAGAAGCACTGGCAATTCTCAGGGCCGGCGACAAGGCCAGGGGATCCACTCTTTATGTGACGCTCGAACCCTGCTGTCATATCGACAAAAGAACACCTCCGTGCACAAAAGCGATAATAGACGCAGGCATCAGGCGTGTTGTCATTGGGATGGAAGATCCCAATCCGAAAGTATCGGGCAAAGGGGTACATGCATTAAGGCGGCACGGCATAGAAGTTGGTGAGGGTATTTTAAGAAACGAAGCAGAGAAGCTCAATGAGTCTTACGTAAAATATATCACCACAGGGAAACCCTTTGTCATTTTAAAAGTTGCCATGACCCTTGACGGTAAGATTGCAACCCCCGAAGGACAGTCTAAGTGGATAACAGGCGAGCAATCCAGGCGTCTTGTGCACAGAATGCGGAGAAGCATGGATGCAGTGCTTACTGCTATCGGTACTGTAAAGGCCGATAATCCCCGTCTCACTGCCAGGCTTGGCGCCGGGGACAGTATAATTATGTCAGGTCAGAAAACAATACGCCAGCCTAAAAGAGTTGTTATAGATCCATATCTTGAAACACCGTTGGACTACCATATCGTTAACCCTCCGCCGGCAACCATTCTCATTCTGAAAAGTATGGGCGACCCAGACCCTAAATCAGCGGCAAAGCAGAAGAAAAAGCAGGTCCTGCTTGACAGGGGGGTCGAAATTGTTGAATACGAAGGAGAGAGGGTAAACCTTGAATGGCTTATGAAGAAACTTGGTGAGAGCGGCATTACATCCGTCATGATAGAAGGCGGCTCTTCGCTGGGCGCCTATGCGCTGCAGGATGGGATTGTCGATAAAGTGGCCTTTTTTATTGCTCCCAAGATAATAGGCGGCAGGCTTTCGCATCCGGCAATAGGCGGCATGATGTCCAGGCAGCTTGAAGACGCCTACCGGCTGCGGAATATGCGGATCAGAAAAATCGGCGAAGATATACTGGTCGAGGGCTATTTAAAGGACATGCAGCAAAGCCTGTCGGGTATCGGCGTTTCTCTTTCCAAGAGGGTTATCGAAGAAAGAGCAAAACGATAACCGATGACTTATTTTATAGACACCAGTGCTCTCTTCAGATGACATCTCCTTTGTATCTTCCGACCGGCGCCTTTGCAAGATCGCAGATGAAGAAGGACTTCAAACACTAACACCATAGCATTCTGTGGGGAATGCTACCTTTCACCTGAGAGTCCGCGAAAAATGCCTGATGTGAAAACTAAGAATTATAAAAAATAACTGCCAGAAGTATTTTCTCTGGTGCTTCCTGCACTTCTCACTTTGCTGATTTGTTATAATAGTGCTACATTTAAGTGGTAATCTATCGATATTTATAATTAATAGGGATTGTTATGATTGATTCTGACTTAAGAGGTTTTCTACTTGGATATTTCGATCTTGGTGCCTCAACGGCGGAAAATGATCCGCTGTTAGAATCGGCAAAGATAGAAACTCAAGAATGGAATGATTTATATTTTCATGATCGGATTGATTTAATAAGAGGAATTAAGGGATCCGGCAAAACAGCACTTTACCGATTATTCTCTTTACTCCAGAAACATATGATTGTTGGGGGTCTTATAAATGCCCCGCAGATGGTCGTTCCGAATCTGGCGCAAGCGGCACCGATTATGGACAGAGCGGTGCCAGGTTGAGCCGTGCTGAAATAGTATCCATTCAAACAAGATA
>JBEKJD010000052.1:0-13013 GCA_050011415.1 Dissulfurispiraceae bacterium
CAAAATGATATGTCTGCATCGTGCGGTATCAGCGGGCTTATTTTAATCCCAGAACATCCTGCATATCATATAATCCCGGCCCTCTGTCCGCGACCCACAGAGCAGCCCTTAAAGCACCGCGGGCAAAAGTGTCCCTGCTGGAAGCCTTATGGGTAATCTCTATCCTTTCACCAAGCCCACCGAAAAGGACGGTATGCTCGCCCACAATATCTCCTGCCCTGATTGTCTGAATGCCTATCTCCTTTTTTGAACGCTCCCCGATTATCCCTTTTCTGGCATATACACCGACCTCATCAAGATTTCTCTGTACCGCATCAGCAATAACCTGGGCCATTTTAAGGGCGGTCCCGCTTGGCGCATCTTTTTTCATGCGGTGATGGGCCTCAATGATTTCAATATCATAATCGTCACCGAGCACTCTTGCAACATCACGGAGCACTTTCAGGAGAACATTTACTCCAACACTCATATTGGGGGCAAGTACGACCGGGACATCTACGGACAATAGCCGTATCGCCTCAACTTCGTCTTTCGAGAGCCCTGTAGTGCCGATAACCATAGCCTTTCCATTTGCAGCAGCAATCTTGGCATTTTGCATCGTTGCAGCAGGAACAGTAAAGTCAATAACAATGTCTCCTTTAGCGATGATATTTTCGAGAACATCGCTGAGCTGTATATTTATTTCACCCGAGCCAAGCAGATATCCAACATCCCTGCCTACATCTTTGCACCCTTTCTTTTCCAGTGCGCCGGCAAGCTGCAAGTCAGGATATTCTTTCAAAAGCGCCAGAATCCTGCCTCCCATTCTTCCTGTTGCGCCGGTTACTATGATCTTTTTCATTGCTTATATCCCCCGGAGTGTATTTTACACCTCGTCGTCATCATTAATTTTTTCAGTATCTTCATCTGGGACTCTATACTCCTCTGAAGCCCATTTGCCGAGGTCTGTAAGTTTGCACCGTTCAGAACAGAAGGGCTTAAATGGATTCTCCTCCCACGTTGTCTTCCTCCTGCACACAGGACAGCGCACCTGCATAATTATATTCTACCCCTGCGCAGGTCTTGCTTTTGCCTGCTGTATTTTAATCCTCTTTCCTTTCATAATCATATCGTCCACCGAGCGTATAACACGGTCTGCGAGCTCGGCAGGCACTTCCACAAACGTGAATTTTTCGAGGACATCAATGTTCCCTATCTTGCTGTATGGGATGTTTGCTTCAGACGCTATTGATTTTACAATGTCGGGGACCTTAATCTTGTCCTTTCTGCCGATAGTCATGAATAGGCGCACCATACCTTTAGTTTCAGCCTGTTCCCCTGGCGCCTGTTCTTTAATTTCTCCATAGGCAACAAAAAAGGCCGCAGCAGCAATATCGGCAAAACTGTGGTGCTCAGAGAGGCTTTTGACCATCTGCATATAACGGGCATGGTTGCCGGCCTCGATTATCCCGGTAACGTCTTTCAGAATATTCTGCTCCCTTGCTTTTAAGACATCGTCCGCAGACGGCAATCTTTTTTTATCGATGACTGTTTTTGCGGTTTGTTCAATAAGCCGCAAATGACGGTACTCCCGCGGAGTAACAAACGTTATGGCTATCCCGGACTTCCCTGCCCTGCCCGTTCTTCCGATGCGATGGACGTAGCTATCGGGATTCTGCGGGATATTGAAGTTGATGACATGGGAAACATTTTTTATATCGAGTCCCCTCGCAGCCACATCGGTAGCAACGAGTATATCAAGCATGCCTTCTCTGAACTTATACATAACCTCGTCCCTGCGGGCCTGAGTAAAATCGCCGTGCAGCGCGCTTGCGTTATAGCCGAGCTGTCCGAGCTTCATGGAGACCTCATCGACCTCGCGTTTTGTGTGGCAGAATATAATTGCAAGCTGCGGGTTTTCGACATCGAGGAGCCTGGAAAGCGCATTTATTTTGTCACCTTCACGCACCTCATAAAATACCTGTTTGATCTGCGGGATTACGACATCCTTCGGATTGATGCGTATTTTTTCAGGCTCTTTCATATGCTTCCGGGCGATGACAACAATAGGCTGCGGCATGGTAGCGGAAAAAAGCAGAGTTTGCCTATCCTCCGGGATCGTCTTGAGTATCGTCTCCATATCCTCAATGAACCCCATATTAAGCATTTCATCGGCCTCGTCAAGCACCGCCATCTTGACCGCTGATAAAGACAGAGTCTTCCTGTTCAGATGATCAATAATCCTCCCCGGAGTGCCGACTACGACATCAACGCCGTGTTTTAATGCCTTTATCTGGTTTTCTATAGACTGCCCGCCGTATATCGGGAGGACCCTGATACGTTTGCGGCTGCCCACACGATCGATCTCCTGGGCTACCTGGACGGCAAGCTCTCTTGTCGGCTCCAGTATGATGGCAAACGGAAGCCCGGTTCTTTTGCACATTTCAACAATGGGGATGCCGAACGCCGCAGTCTTGCCGGTGCCGGTCTGCGCCTGACCTATAATGTCAGCCCCCCCCATGATCAGCGGAATAACAGCGGCCTGTATAGGCGTCGGTTCTTCAAATCCGAGCTCCGACACAGACTTCATAGTTTCTTTTGATAATCCAAAATCTTCAAATCTCATTTCTTGTACCCTTCCTTTTATCCATTGCAAAAAAAACCTCAGGGCCTGTTTGTTATGCGCTGAGGGATCAATTGAGCCTGAATAGATGCTTTAGTATATTTTATTTATTACATTGTGTCAATGAAAACCCGACCTTTAGTACATCTTTGTTTGACAAAGAATTTACCTTTCTTATAATATGTTAATTCACATTATAATTTTTTAACTGCAAGAGGCCCCATGTATTTTCAGGACTTAATAACGTGTTTGCATGATTACTGGTCGAAAAAGGGTTGTATCCTCCTGCAGCCTTATGATACCGAAGTAGGGGCAGGCACGTTTCATACCGCCTCATTTTTCAGGGTACTTGGCCCTGAACCGTGGAAAACAGCGTATGTAGAGCCCTGCAGGCGTCCGACTGACGGTCGTTATGGAGAGAACCCGAACAGACTGCAGCAGTATTATCAGTACCAGGTGATACTGAAGCCCTCTCCGGTCGAAAGCCAGGACCTGTATCTTGAAAGCATGGCGCATATCGGCATTGATCCTATTAAACATGATATCCGTTTTGTTGAAGATGATTGGGAATCTCCGACTCTCGGCGCATGGGGTCTCGGATGGGAAGTGTGGCTGGACGGCATGGAAATCACCCAGTTTACCTATTTTCAGCAGGTCGGAGGAATTGATCTCAGGCCTGTTTCCCTGGAAATCACATACGGTCTTGAAAGGATCGCAATGTATCTTCAGGGCATTGATAATCTGTTTGATATAGAATGGTGCAAAGGGATCAGATACGGCGAGATCCACAAACAGGGAGAGATCGAGTTCTCAAAATTTAATTTTGATTTTGCCAATACCGATTTGCTCGTGAAACAGTTCGACGCTTTCGAGAACGAATCGAAGCGGATGGATACCCTGGGCCTGGTGCTGCCGTCATATGAGTTCTGTCTTAAATGCTCTCATACGTTCAATCTCCTTGATGCGCGAGGGGTCCTGTCTGTAACAGAGCGGACCGGATATATAGCCAGGGTAAGAGTTCTTGCCAAACTTTGCGCCGAAGCATTTCTGAAGCAGCGAGAGGGAAAGGGCTTCCCTCTTTGCGAAAGATGACCATGACTGAAAAAAAACCTTCGGATAATAATGTTGAAACAAACCCTCAGCTTCTCCTTGAAATAGGAACAGAAGAGATACCCGCCCGCTTCCTGCCCGAAGCCATTGAGAAACTCAGGAGCAATGCGGAAAAACTTTTTTCGGATTATGCCATAGGCGTCAATTCTATTCGATCGTATGCGACACCAAGAAGACTTTCGCTTATTGCAGAACTTCATACGTCACAAAACGCTTTGGCAAGAGAAATATGGGGACCGCCGGTAAACGTTGCTTTTGACAATGCAGGAAGGCCTACCAAAGCAGCAGAAGCCTTTGCAAAGGCCAACAACATATCGTTGAGTGATATTTCCCAAAGAGAGAAAGGCAAGGGCAGTTACCTGGTAGCCATTATTAAGGAACAGGCAAAACCTACTCAGTCGCTTCTCACTGAAATATTGCCGGAACTCATCAAGTCGCTTAACTTCCCGAAATCAATGCGGTGGGGGTACAGCGATTTCAGATTCGCCAGACCGGTCCACTGGATACTCGCTCTGTTCAATAACAAGCGTGTGCCTTTTGAAATAGACGGGATTAAAAGTATCGGCATGACACGGGGACACCGTTTTTTAGCTCCTGCGCCGTTCGAGGTAAAAGACTCCAGGACGTATGCGAACCTTCTCCGCAATAACTTCGTCATACTCGATCCTGAAGAGAGAGCCAGGATAATAACCGATGGGGCCAAAAAACTTGCGGTTTCCGTCAATGCCGCCCTCATTAACGACGAGGAGCTTTTGCAGCAAGTAGTATTTCTTACAGAATATCCGACCCCTGTTATAGGCTCTTATCCCGAGGCATACCTTGCGCTCCCGAAGGAATTGCTGACCACAGTCATGAAAGGGCATCAGAAATATTTCGCCCTTGAGGACCACCAGGGGAAGCTGGCCAATCATTTTATCGCAGTAAGCAATACAACACAGAACAATGCTGAGAACGTCAGGAAAGGCGCGGAACGCGTAATAAAGGCCCGCTTTGAAGACGCCCGCTTTTATTACGAAGAGGATGTGAAAGTCCCGCTCAGGGAACGTCTCGAGGGTCTGAAGAAGGTTGTATATCATGAAAAACTGGGCACCTTGTACGATAAAACAATGCGCATCGCTTCGATAGCCGACTTTATTTCTTCTCACTCCTTTAAAGAAAAGAAAAAAGATGTCAATACAGCTGCACTGCTGTCAAAAGCAGACCTTATTTCCGGTGTGGTAAGAGAATTTCCGGAACTTCAGGGTATAATGGGCAGCTATTACGCCGGTCATGACGGACACGACGAAAAGATTTGCGGCGCGCTTGCCGAACAGTACCTTCCTGCTTATTCCGGAGACCGCCTGCCGGAAACGCCCATAGGTTCCGTACTCAGTCTTTCTGATAAACTCGACAATGTTGCATCCTTCTTCATGCTGGGCTTGTCCCCTACCGGTTCGGAAGACCCGTTCGCTCTCAGGAGACAAACTATAGGCATCATCGTCATTTTGCTTGGCACAAAGTGTATGCTGTCGATTTCGTCGCTGCTGGAGAAGGCGCTGCAGCAGTTCAGGCTTAAAGAAAAAGACCCTGTTATGGAGGACCTCATCAAGTTTTTTGAGCAGAGAACGGATTCTCTCTTTCAGACCAACGGATACCCGCAGGATGCCGTATCCTCTGTGCTCCATTTTGTTAAAGACGAACCGCTCTTTGCGGTGAAAGAACGTCTCGATTCGCTGGTGAAATACAAAGCCGCCGGTGACTATGACACATTCCTCCTTGCTCTTAAGAGGATCAACAATATAGCTGCCAAGGGCGCTGTCCCTGCTGTCAATGAAACACTGTTCGTTCAGGAGGAGGAAAGATCGCTTTTCCTTGAAACCGGATCGCGGGCAGCGACAGTTAACGACCTGGTGAAAAAACACTATTATTACGATGCTATTATAATTCTCCGGGAGCTTACGGAACCCATAAACAGATTTTTTGATAAGGTGCTGATTATGGATAAAAACGAGGAAATAAAGCAGAACCGTCTGTCACTGCTTAAAAACATACAGCAGTTAGCCCTTCAAATAGCCGACTTTTCAAAGTTAGGTTAATATCAAATCAAGCGATGAGAAAAACACTCTGGCGAATTGCTCAGAGTTGGGAACCGTTCTTGGCGAAGTGGCGCGTTAAACAGCCGAGACTGTTTGAGCCCCGAAGGGGTGAGTTTCGCGGCTGTAGCGAAACGAGTTTAGAACGGTCAACAATGAGCACTTGAGCAGAAGAGTGTTTTTCTCATTGCTTGATTTGAGTTAATATCAGCGGACTACCACAAGATTGTCTCTGTGGATTATTTCATCGGAATACTTGCAGCCGAGAATATGTTCTATCTCGGAGGTCTTTCTGCCCCTTATTTTCTCAATATCCGCTGCGGAATAGTTGACAATACCTTTTGCAATGCGGTTGCCCAGGGAATCTATGCAGTATACTGCATCACCGGCATCAAATACGCCGTCAATACTGACTATACCGGAGGGCAACAGACTTTTTCCGGATTTTTGCAAGGCCCGCACCGCGCCATCATCTATCATAAGAGACCCCTTCGGTTTTATCGCATAGGCAATCCAGCCCTTTCTGGAAGATATTTTTTTCGCCTGCGGTATGAACTCTGTTCCATGCTGCTTGCCGGCCATGAGGGAAGCAATGAGTCCTTTTTTTCTGCCGTTGATTATGTTAACTCTTATTCCATAGGAAAGCGCCTTTTTTGCAGCAAGCACTTTCGAATACATTCCCCCCGTCCCGAATGCGCTGCCTGCCCCGCCAGCCGCAGCCTCAATTTCAGGAGTGATTGCGTCGACACATGAAATTATTTTTGCATCCGGATTCCTTCCAGGGTCACTGCTGTAAAAGCCTTCGACATCGGAGAGGATTATGAGCCGTTCAGCATCGATAAGTCCTGATACGAGTGCGGCAAGCTGATCGTTGTCTCCAAACCTGATCTCTTCAGTAGCGACCGTGTCATTTTCATTAATAACAGGAACAACATCATAGGAAAGAAGTGTGATCAGCGTATTTTTAGAGTTGAGATAGCGCACGCGGTCCTGAAAATCCTCTCGCGTCAGCAGTACCTGGGCCACTTTTTTCCGGTAAATCTCGAAGCTTTTTTCGTAGGCCCACATAAGCGATGATTGTCCTACTGCAGCAGCAGCCTGCTTGAGCCTTATTTCTCCGGGTTTTTCTCTTAGACCGAGTTTTTTCATACCCGCAGCTACAGCGCCGGATGAAACAATTACTATTTCATGACCGCTGTCGCACGCCTTGGAAATATCACCGGCAATGGCATGTATTCTTTTATGGTTCAGCCCTCCCCCGCCTGGGCGGGTTTCAGTCAATATGTTACTGCCTATTTTAATAACTATCCGTGCCATATTAAAACAGATGCAAACCCTTAATTATTTACTTGTCTCCTTTCTTCTACTTTTTTGGCCAAATAAAGGACCAGCCTGCGTATGCCTTCACCTGTTGCAGCGGAAACAGGGAAAAAATCCAGTTGATTTTCCTTGCAGTATTCACTGAGCCTGCGCAACCTCTCCCCATCATGAGCTATGTCAAGTTTTGTTCCTGTAACAGCGACAGACTTTTCAGGAAGCCCGGCACTGTATAATACTAATTCCCTGGATATCTTTTCAAAATCATCAACAGGGTCCGACGTCAATACATCGGAAATGTCCACGAGATGTAACAGAATAGCAGACCGCTCGATGTGGCGCAGGAACTGAAAGCCCAGCCCTGCTCCCGTATGTGCTCCTTCTATGATGCCCGGGATATCAGCTACCACAAAACTGCTGAGGTCCTCCATTTTGACTACTCCCAAATTAGGTACGAGCGTGGTAAAAGGGTAATCGGCTATTTTCGGCCTGGCTGCTGAAATAACAGATATCAGGGTCGATTTCCCGGCGTTGGGAAGCCCGACAAGGCCTATGTCTGCAAGCAGTTTTAATTCCAGGACAAGCCATTTCTCTTCACCGGGTTCGCCTGGCTGGGCAAATCTGGGGGCCTGGCGCGTAGCAGTGGCAAAATTGGAATTGCCCAGCCCTCCCCTGCCCGAATGAGCGGCTATCACCTCAGTTCCATCATGATCAAGATCAGCGACTATCTGCCCGCTCTCTGCGTCTTTGATCAATGTTCCGACCGGTACGGGAATTAACAGGTCTGTTCCATCCTTGCCGTGCATGTTGCTGCCCATGCCGTGCTCACCCCTTTCAGCTCTGTATTCCCTCTGATAGCGCATGTCAAGCAGTGTATTCAATTCTTTAACTGCCCGGAAGATGATATTTCCCCCTCTGCCGCCATCCCCTCCGTTAGGTCCTCCTCTGGGCACATGTTTCTCCCTGCGAAAGCTTATGCATCCCCTGCCGCCATCGCCGGCTTTAACATATATTTTTGCATAGTCAATAAATTTCATAAATAAAAAAGGCGGGTCATTTTGACCCGCCTTAAAATGTCCCTCATATTTTATTATACCGTAAGCGGCTCCAGTTGGGCCTCTGGTACAGGATATACACTGACCTTTTTCCTTGTCTTGTCCTCCCTCTCAAACGTAACTACGCCGTCAATTAATGCAAAGAGTGTATCATCCGAGCCGAGACCGACATTGACACCCTTGTGGACCTTTGTTCCGCGCTGTCTGACAATAATGCTGCCTGCACGCACAAATTCTCCCCCGAATCTTTTTACACCGAGCCTTTGCGACTCGCTGTCACGTCCATTCCTTGAGCTTCCAACTCCCTTTTTATGTGCCATTGCTAACCTCCGCTTATTCTTAGGCTATAGTAATCTCTTTAATCTTTACCGTCGTAAACTGCTGCCTGTGTCCCCTGATCTTGTTGTGTGCTTTCTTCGGAGTGGTTTTCAATACGATAACCTTGTCGTACCTTCCTGACCCCAGGACCTCGACCTTTACACTGGCGCCTTTTACATAGGGATCACCCCATACGGCCTCTCCGTTATTCTCAAACATTAAAACTTTATCAAGCACTATTTCAGTATTGGCATCAGCATTGATTTTATCTACGCGGACAGTATCTCCCGCCGATATTCTTATCTGCTCGCCGCCTGCTTCAACAATCGCGTACATGAATTCACCCCCCGAAATAATATCGAATAGATATTAAAACAAAAAATGCGCTCTAAAGTCAATTATATAAACAACTGTCACCATGGCAATGACAGGAGGCAGTACCTTTTTTCTTTACGAAAGATTAATCTTTATATCCATATCATAAATATATACTGAAGACAACTTTGAATCAATGATAACGTATGTGGGCAGGGCGTTACCTGCCCACTTTTGAGAACCCAGGCTTTCGTAAAGAAAAAAGGTACTGCCTCCTGTCAACTCGCACACTCTGCAATTCAGACAGCAGATGAATTTCTGTAGCATTAGCGGAGTTTTGAAACAGTTCTTAGCGAGTAAGCGTAAAACAGTCGCGAAACTGACCGAAGGGAATTTTGCGACTGTAGCGTGACGAGTCTTAGAACTGTCAAAACGGAGCGAGCGAAAGAGATTCGTCTGCTGTCTGAATTGCAGACATTGCTCTGGTGACAGTTGTTAGTAGTGGGCTGGTTTCTTGACCTTAATGCTGTTTGTTGATTATACTAAGGGATACCGTTACGGTACAGGAGATGAAAGTATGCCTATATATGAGTATGAATGCCTTGCTTGCAGGAAAACCACCGAGGTAATGCAGAAGTTCAGTGATGCGCCGCTTGCCGAGTGTCCTGAATGCGGCGGTCATTTGAAAAAGCTGATCTCGAACACCTCTTTCGTCCTGAAAGGAACGGGCTGGTATAAAACCGACTATGCCGCCAAACCCACTGGAACAGAGAAAAAGAGCACTGGAAACAAAGACGGCGGAAGCAAGGTCGGTAAAGACACTGGTGACACGAAAAGCGAATCCAAAACCGACAGCGCGAATGAAACAAAAGCCGATACTAAAAAAGAAGCCGTAACTGCTTCATAACAATGGCTGGTACGCATGTCCATGTGCCTTACGATAAAATCGCAGAGCACATGCCATTGTTCAATCAGCACAGACTGAATCTCGAAATTTATTTTAATGCGGCAATCCTCGATGCAATTGATGTCTCATCTCTTTACGCATTAAAAAAAAATCTGGAGTACTCTCCGTCGCTGTCCCTGCATGCCCCTTTTATGGACCTCTGCCCTGGCGCCGTAGATACCAGGGTGCGTGAAGTAACAATATCGCGGTTCAGCCAGATACTTAATGTAGCTGAAGTTTTGAAACCCGAATGCATCGTTTTTCATTCCGGATACGAGAAATGGAAATACGGGCTTTCCATCGGCCTCTGGCTTGAGAACAGCCTTGAAACATGGAGACCACTTGATGAAAAGGCAACCCGCATCGGCGTTAAAATAGCGATCGAGAATATTTTTGAGGACAATCCGGAAAATCTGGCAGTGCTGATGAAAGAAATGGATTCCGGCAATTTCGGAATATGCTTTGATACCGGCCACTGCAACCTTTTCTCAAAGGCCCCCCTGAATGAATGGCTCGATAATCTGGGGCCTTATATAATCGAACTCCATCTGCATGACAACGACAGAAGCGCTGACCAGCACCTCCCGATAGGGGATGGCACATTTGACTTCAGAGCATTGTTCAGCGCGCTGAAGTCAAATATGCCGATCATTCACACAATAGAAGCGCATTCCCCGGAGCGAGTGCTGAAAAGCATAAGACGCCTGGATGAGCTTATCGCGTCCAGGTGAGGAAGTTATTACGGTTTTATTTTGCCGAGCATCCCTATGAATTCCTTTAACAGCGGACGGTCAAAGTCGTTTATTTCTTTTGCGATAATTTTAAGAGCTTCGAATGGCTTTAAAGCGGGCTTGTAGGAACGCTGCGTTGTCAGCGCGTCATAGCAATCCGCGATTGCCGCTATCCTTCCAAATAGTTTTATCTCATCACCTTTAAGATGTAGCGGGTATCCTTTGCCGGACAGTTTTTCGTGATGCTGCAGCACCGCATCCAACGACTCCTTCGGAATATCTTTGTTCCCCACCAGCAGCGCTTCGCCCTCTCTCACATGTTCCTTAACGCGCATGAATTCAAGCTCATTGAGCCTGCCCTGTTTATTAATTAGCTCTGCAGGAATAGCGGTCTTCCCGACATCATGGAGTATCGCACCGATTCCCAAATTCTCCACCCGCTGTTTTTCCAATCCAACAGCTATTGCCAGCCCAATACTTAATGTTGCAACATTCACACAATGAGTATATGTGTAATAGTCGTATTTGCTCAGGGTCACCATATTAAAGAGCATCTCACTATTGTCGAGCACGGCATTTACAAGAGTGCTGACTACATTTTTTGCCTCTTTTATTTTCTCTCCGCTCCTTGGATCGTCAAGCAGTTCTTTCATAACTATTTTTGCATCTTCTTTCATGGCGAATGTTTTCTGCCTGTATGAATTGTCTTCGGACAATCCCGGCAATGCCGATACGGCCTTCAGATAGGAATGATACCGTTCAATATCGGTCCTTTCTATCATGATTTCGGATCTGGACCCGAGGACCTCACTTAACATCTCTGCTGTCAGCAATGCGGGTGATTTTTCATCAGCTTTAATAAAAGGCTCGAAATCCGCTCTATGCTGTTTATAGAGGGTAAAGTTAATCTGGGTGCCTGGAACAAAAGCGTTTTTTTCGGTCTGGAAAAGTGTTTCCTTCCGGTCTGAATACTCTTTAAACTTTTTTCTCTCTATAAAGTCATATGAGTCTTCAGTCGACTTCCCGGATTTGTTGCCACCTTCCGCATCAACTTCAATTACCCGTGTAGTTGTTCCCATAATTGTAAGACCCCTAATTAGTGCCTGTCCATAAACTTATATATTGTCATTGTCCGGTCAAGCCAGGGAAAAGACAGCCTGCTTGAATCATAATTTGGACGCAACCTCTCACTATTAAAGAAGCAAGTCATATGCCAGGCGAGGTAATGTATTATCTTATTGATTTTTTATGGGTTTCTCAGGAATGTTGTACAGCAGGAATATGGATTAATTCCAATATTTATGGAAAAATGACATAACTTGAATTTATGCATTAATATGAACTTAAAGTCTCCCAGCGTGGTTTCTAAGCGTAAAGCCGCGCAATTTTACCTCGTCAATTCCCTTGCTCTGCACCATTACCTGATGCGAGGCTCCCATGCCTTGCGGGAAGATCAGACCTTTGATTTGGGCCATTTCGAAAAGTCGAAAACTTTCAGGGGCAGGAAATGAATCCGGGGGACCGCCGTATATTTCTGTTATTACTTCATCGATGCCGAGGGACACAAGATAAGTGCCCTGGGGACAGTAGCCATCAGTCCTTAGCCCCAATTCCTCTCCCCACTTCTTTACCGAAGAAAAATTCACGTGAGCGGTAATGTCCTGTTCTCCTATATTCTGATAAGGATTTTCATTGACCTGATGCTTATAGTAGCAGAGGAGAGTTCCTGTGTTTCTCTCTTCAGAGTAATACTCGGCAGAAGAATAGCCGTAATCTACTGTCGCGATAAATCCTCTTTCAAGCTTTTTATGAACTTCCCGCAGCCAATCCTTAATTTTCAGATTTATTTCCGTCTTATATCCATCGGAGAGAACTATGGAAAATTCACTTAAATATGAGCCGATGGATTTATTGCAGGGTCTTTCGACCTCTTCAAGAGCAAGATCCTGCTTGTTGTCCAGCTTCTCCGGCAGGGACACAAACACCTCCATTAACGCTTCTCTCATAACTATCAGATGGACAGGCAGCGCATCGAGAAGTTCATTTGAAAGAAAGCATCCTTCTATTTTTTCGATATCGCCAAGGCCCGGGACCCAGCTTATTTTGCCGCTATAGTCGCTTAGAAGCGTTTTCTGATGTTCACAGACTGCGGGGTTCAGTTCCACAATGCTATAGTTGAGATGCCCGAACAGTTCTTTTGCGCTTATATAATCAAGCATATCTTTTGCAAGATGGCCCATACCGGCGCCCATTTCCACAATGTCAAACCTGTCCGGCCTGCCCATAATTTCCCACATTTCTTCCATCTGTCTGCCTATCATCACACCGAAAATCCTGTGGAGGTGAGGGCTGGTGTAAAAGTCCCCTGCCCTGCCTATGGTTGCCGAAGACCTGGTGTAATAACCGAATTCAGGATCGTAAAGCGCAAGAGACATGAAAGTTTCAAAACTCATAGGACCCTCTGCTCTGATTTTGTCGACAATTTTTTGCTTCAAAAGCGACACTGTTTATGGGAGTTCCAACATTCTGTCGAGGGCTCTTTTGGCA
>JBEKJD010000053.1:0-12921 GCA_050011415.1 Dissulfurispiraceae bacterium
CTTGCCCTCGGCTGGGGTGGGGGCAGTGCTGGCAATGATGCTTTCTGGTACCGACCTTAATCTTATGGCTCTGATCGGCATTGTCCTGCTGATAGGGATAGTCAAGAAAAACGGCATAATGATGATAGACTTCGCATTGGCGGCTGAGCGTAACGAAGGGAAGAGTCCCGAAGAAGCGATCTATCAGGCCTGCCTGTTGAGGTTCAGGCCTATCATGATGACAACTATGGCAGCCCTTCTGGGCGCCTTGCCTTTGGCATTGGGGGGAGGAGTGGGGTCTGAACTACGGCGTCCTCTGGGCATATCCATTGTGGGCGGCCTTGTCTTCAGCCAAATGCTGACTCTCTATACGACACCGGTAGTCTATCTTTATCTCGACCGATTCAGACTATGGATCGAACGCATGAAAGGGGCACATAAATGATTATTCAGAAAATCGCCAAGCTTTTGATAATTACGGGGGGGGCGCTTGCTCTCTTTACTTCCTGTACTGTCGGCCCGGATTACGTGAGGCCGACAGCCATGGCGCCTTCCGCTTACAAAGAAGCGGATGGCTGGAAGGTAGCGCAGCCAAAGGACAATTGTATCAGGGGAGCGTGGTGGGAGATATTTAATGATCCTCAGTTGAGTGCTCTCGAAGAACAGGTCAACATATCCAACCAGAACATTATCGCTGCTGAAGCCCAGTTCCGGGAGGCGCGGGCGCTGGTACAGCAGGCCAGGGCCGGCTACTTTCCAACAGTCACAGCAGGGGCCTCTTTTACGCGCACCCGTAGTAAAGTGGCGAGTGGCACGGGAAGCAGTTCCGGCGTCTCGGACTACCAACTGCCTGTTGACGTATCCTGGGAGCCTGATGTCTGGGGCAGGGTCCGCCGTACGGTCGAGGCCAGTCAGGCCAATGCCCAGGCCAGCGCGGCAGACCTCGGAGCGACCCAGTTAAGTGTTCAGGGTGAGCTGGCGCAGGACTATTTTCAGTTGCGCACACTGGATGCACAGAGACAGCTCCTTGACGCCACGGTTATTAACTATCGAAAGTCCCTAGACCTGACAAAGTACCTGTATGCGCAAGGCGTGGATTCCAGCGCAGACGTGCTCCAGGCTGAAACCCAGCTCAAGACCACGGAGGCCCAGGCGATTGATGTCGGCGTGCAGCGCGCGCAGATGGAACATGCCATCGCGTTGCTTGCAGGAAAACCAGCGTCGGATTTTTCCATTCCTGTTGCCCCGCTATCCGCTGTCCCGCCTGCTATTCCAGTGGGCATGCCTTCCGAACTCCTTGAACGCAGACCGGATATCGCTGCTGCCGAGCGGTTGGCCGCTTCAGCAAATGCACAGATCGGAGTAGCCGAATCCGCTTTTTATCCCAATATCACTCTAAGCGCATCTGGCGGCTTTGCGTCCTCTGATATTTCCAAGTGGCTGACATGGCCAAGCCGTTTTTGGGCGATCGGGTCGGCGATCTCGGAGACCGTGTTCGACGCGGGCTTAAGACATGCGATGACTGAGCAGGCGAGGGCGGCCTATGACGCCAGTGTGGCTTCCTATCGTCAGGCGGTGCTAACAGGATTTCAGGAGGTGGAAGACAATCTTGCCGCTCTCCGAATCCTCGAGCAAGAGGCCAGGGTGCAGGATGAAGCGGTGAAGGCTGCCAGGCAATCCGTGGCTCTGATCACCAACCAGTATAAGGCAGGCACGGTCAGCTATCTCAACGTAATTGTTGCTCAGTCAGCGGAGTTGGCCAATCAAAATACCGCAATAAATATTCTTGGCCGCAGGATGAGCGCCAGTGTGCTTCTGATCAAGGCCCTGGGCGGCGGATGGAACAAATTATGATATCAACATGAACCGCTTAATCTTCATCAATCTTCTTTCGCTCTTCTCATGTCTCTTCTTTGCTTCCATATGCACTGCGACGCCTGAGCTTGCACAGCAAACAGGATTCGCATGTGCTGAATGCCATATGGACCCTGCAGGGGGCGGCCCGCTCACTGAAAAGGGAAGAAACTATTTAGAGCAGGGAAAGCTGCATTATAAACCGCTCTCTCCAGTGCAGAAAATAGTGCGCCTGTTTATAGGCTATTTCCATATTATGGCAGCGATAACCTGGTTCGGAGCTATTATTTATGTCCACCTCCTCCTTAAACCAGCATACGCTGCCAAAGGGCTGCCTCGCGGCGAGCTTTTTCTGGGATGGATATCCATGATCATCATCCTCATAACAGGAATCCTGCTCACCATTGCCAGAATACCTGCATGGAAGACTTTTTATACGAGCCGCTTCGGGATTCTCCTGGGTATAAAAATTTTGCTTTTTGCCATTATGTTCCTGAGCGCACTTATTGTGACTGTCTTTATCGGTCCCCGATTGCGCAAGCAGCGGAAAGCAGCTGGTGAAAGCACCACAGGCATGTACAGTCCTGATGCACTTGCCGGGTTTGACGGAAAAGAGGGGAACCCTGCCTATATCGCTTATAAAGGGCTTGTGTACGATGTCTCGCAAAGCAGGCTATGGAAGGGCGGCTCCCATTTGAGAAAGCATAATGCGGGACAGGACCTGACCGCGATTTTGAAAACAGCGCCTCACGGAGAAGAAAAGGTACTTGCAATGCCGAAAGCCGGAGCCCTTTTACCGGCAGCTGTAAAACCTCCTGCTCCTTTTCATGAACGGCTCTTTTACTTTTTTGCCTTCATGAATCTTGTGCTCACGTTTGTTATAGTATTTATCATTGCCCTCTGGCGCTGGTGGTAAAAGGGATGATATTGTCGTAACTTGCGGCAAGCCGGAAATTTATAGAGGTTTATTGAGCAGCTTTCAGTCTGTCCGCAAAATATCGCGGCAGTCCGCTATTTACAATCGAGGCTGCAACCTTCTCTACGTTGTACGCCGTTCTGATGAAATCTACAAATACGCTTTCGGATGTTATTTCAATTAATGTCGTGCAGGTGCGCACATCGCCGTCTTTAGGCTTTCCCACGCTTCCTGCGTTGATAAAGATTTTGCCGGCGAAGTCCTTTCTATAGGGTTTGTGCGTGTGGCCGTAGATCATTATGTCGGCGTCCGCTTTGTCGGCCATCTCCCGGAAAAACTTCTCAGGGCGGTCCTCGTACCAGTAAAGGTTGTTTTTATGCGGCGAGGCATGAAATATCTTGACCTTCTTACCTCCGGCGCTTAACTCTATTACCCGCGGCAGGGCGGCCATATATTCTTTGCTTTTCCCTGATGAGTGCGCCTTTGTCCATGCAAAGGACAATGAGGACAGGCGGGCCTGTTCGGGGTCCTCGTATTTGCAGCCACAGTGCTCAAGGTCGTGAGCCACGGCTTCATCGTAATTGCCCTGCACACCTTCGATTTTGTGTTCGACCAGGAAATCAACCACCTCGTTTACAAAAGGGGCATATCCGCCAAGGTCGCCGAGGTGAAATATTTTATCGGCATTAGCGGCAACAGCAGCCTCATAGGCGGTTTTAAGCGCTTCAATATTCCCGTGAATGTCTCCAAGCACCGCGATCTTCATAGTATATCTCCTATAAGAAATGATACTCTTTCATGGAATGCGCGTATCTGTTATCGAGCAGTAGCCGGCGGTAAAATATTTTTTCTGAAAAAGTCGCGCCACATTTACCAGCCCTATGAGGACCGGCACTTCCACCAGGGGCCCTATAACGGCTGCGAAGGCCGCCCCTGAATTTATGCCGAATACTGCGACGGCTACAGCAATGGCAAGCTCGAAATTATTGCTTGCGGCAGTGAAGGATAGAGTTGCTGTTTTTGCGTAATCAGTGCCGATTTTCCTGCCCATATAAAATGACACCAGAAACATGACTATGAAATAAATCAACAGCGGGATCGCGATACGAATTACATCGAGGGGGAGTTTTACAATATAATTCCCCTTCAGGGAAAACATGACAACGATAGTAAAGAGGAGGAAGATAAGTGTGAGCGGGCTGATCTTAGGAATAAATACCCGCTCATACCATTGACGGCCTTTTATCCTGAGCAGACTAAACCGGGTGACCATTCCCGCTATAAAAGGTATCCCAAGATAGATGAACACGCTTTCCGCAATCTGTTTTATCGTGACCTCGACAACTACTCCCTTAAGCCCAAACCACACCGGCAATACCGTTATGAATATGTAAGCATACACCGAGTAAAAAAGCACCTGAAAGATAGAATTGAATGCAACAAGTCCGGCAGCATATTCGGGATCGCCGCAGGCAAGGTCGTTCCATACGATAACCATGGCGATACAGCGTGCAAGACCGATCATTATAAGTCCGACCATATATCCCGGATAGTCATGCAAGAAAATAATTGCCAAAAAGAACATGAGTATGGGACCTATGATCCAATTCTGGACAAGGGACAACGCCAGTACCTTCCTGTTTTTGAAGACTTCGCCAAGTCCCTCGTATTTGACCTTTGCAAGGGGAGGGTACATCATGAGGACAAGACCGACGGCAATCGGGACATTGGTGGTCCCGATCTGAAAGCTGTTTATCAAGCCCTCCACTCCTGGCATGAAATAACCCAAACCCACACCCAGGGTCATGGCAGCAAATATCCAGAAGGTCAGATAACTGTCAAGAAAAGAGAGTTTCTTATCTTCCATGCGTCCCATGCTTTTCTTCCTCTTTAAGCCATTGCTCTATGCGGGACTTTATCTGGTCCCTTATCCTTTGCGCGCCCTGCAATCGTTCCTCAGGGGTTCCGGTCAGTTCGGAGGGATCTTCAAAGGGCCAGTAAAGCCGCTTGACCACACCAGGGAAGATAGGGCACTGTTCGGCAGTTGCATCATCACAAACAGATATCACATAGTTATAAAGCTTTCCCGCTTTAAAGAAATCAAAAGCGCTCTTCACCTTGTTGTTGGATATGTCATACCCTGATTCTTTCATCACTTCAACAATCAGGGGATTCAATGTGCCGGGTGTCAGCCCGGCGCTTTCGGCAATGAATCTGTCACCTGCCAGGTCATTCAGGAATGCCTCGGCCATCTGGCTCCGGGCTGTGTTATGAACGCACAGAAATAAAACCTTTTTCTTTTCCATAGGATCCTCCCAAAAAAACCTCTTGTGGGTAACAGTTCAGTAATCAACAGCAGTTGCTCTTCTTGTCGCTGCCACTGCAGTCACAGGAAGGTTCGCCGCCGGTCATCATACTGTTTATAAGAGCTGCAGCACAGCCCACGCCTTTATTGACGGCCACTGCGTTAAAGGCGCAATTGCTAACGCAGGCCCCGCATTCCATACATCTGTCGCGGTCCTGAATGATGGCTTTCTTGTTATTCATGGCAAATACTTCATGAGGGCAAACCTCCACGCACATCCCGCACCCCGTACATTTTTCCGGAAAGATTTCGATGGTTGCCGCGTTTGACAGGTACTTCATATGACCCCCCACCGGATAAATTTGTACATCATTAACAGGACCAATGAGACTGCACAGGAAACAATATAGGTTGGTATGGCAATCCGAAGTTCCCGTTTAACTCCCGACATCCCTGTAAACGTGGTGGATCCCGTGAACTGCAAAGCGATGTAAGAACTTGCCTGGGGGAAAAACAGGTAAGTGACAATAAGAAGAAGAACACTTTGTTGATTGAGTAATGGAACAAATCTTAACAACAGTAAAACAGAAAGCAGCCCGATTATCCATCCTTTGACTGCAAAAGACCTGAAGGGTACATAGGGCAGAAGCACAGGGGTCAACAGAGCACCGGAAAAGAGAGATACGAGGCCCAAAAGCAGAAATGGAAAGCCTCCGATGAAAGCGTCCTTAAACATGATGCCGGAAGGAGAAAGTCCAAAGACAACCAGGACAAGCGCTGCATATAACGGGAATTTCTTCATTGCAGGATTGATCTCCATTGGAGTAAGTACCAATCTGTCGTATACGGAGAAATTGACCCTCCGCATTTCCCTTGTTGCTTTATATCCTGACTTGATATAAGCGGGTATGTCTTTTGCGCGCACCGGCCCGTATAGTACCCTGAAACCAGCAGTCTGTTTTACCTTAAAGGCACTGACACCGGGTGCTCCAAGCTGGGGGACGATAACCTGCCTGTGGGCCACTACCTTGTCCAACTGTGCCTCTGAAATACGTTTTACCAGTTCAGCAGTGCCGAATGTGCCCTTCCCTGCGGCGCACCAGACATTAATACCTTTCGTGTCCAGAACGAGGATCCAGGCATCAAGTCCCTTAAGTTCGCGTCTAAGCAGGTCAAAGCTGTATTTATAGTTTGCACTGACCAGGACCTCCGAATTCCTGTCAGGGTCGCCGACAGCGTATAAACCGGGGTCGACCTTATAATCGTTCCTGTATGCCGTGGTCCTGCATTTGAAATGTTCCCGGTAATCGGTACTTGAAAGAACTGTTGAAACCTGGTGAACTGACCCTATTGGTGTCACAATATTGCCCGTGACCCATGAAGGAGCATTTTTCAGCGACACAGCACAGCAACTCTGCCCCTCGATCTGATTATCCACTCTGCTCCTGAATTGAAGTTCTTGCATGCTTTGAAATTCTTACAGTATTTCCTTGAGTATAGGGCCAAGCTGCCCTTTCACCATTTCAACCATGTCTTCAACCTTGATCAACGTAATACAGCATATCTCTCCATTCTTCTCCCAACTGGTCACTGCCAGTTTATCGCCGGCCTTGATCTTGGCTTTTTCCCGCAATTCTTTGGGCAGCACCATTTGTCCCCGTTCATCCACATTAATTATAGACTCGACCCTGCAGCTTGCGTTTGTCCTGTTTGAGGATATGCTGCAGGACGACCTCTCTTTTCTTTTCATGCCGCCATCCTCCTGATTTATCATTCCCAACTGATTATTCTGATTATACTGACACGGACCATTAATGTCAATGCTGAAGCGGCCCCTGTATAGCACGCTTATTTATCTTCTACGACTTTCCAGTTTTGGACAATCAGATTTCTGTCTGCCAGTCGTTTCGCCTGTTCTTTATCATGAGTGGTTATTACCACACTTGTATTGCGTTCTTTTTTCAGCTTCATGACTATGTTTTCTATAATCTCCGTATTGGACTGATCTACAGACGCAGTCGGCTCATCAAGAAAGAGGATTTCAGGTTTTATGACCAGCGCCCTTGCAATGTTAAGACGCTGTGTTTCACCGCTCGAAAGGGTCAGGGCATTTTGATCACTCTTATGACCCAGGCCGACAAACTCAAGGGCCTCGCAGACCTGTGCTCTTGCCTGAGCGCCTCTAATTCCCCTGATAGTCAAGCCATAGGAAACATTCCTGAATGCTGTAGTGTTAAAGACCCCGGCGCGTGGAAATACAAGGGTCATCCTGCGCCTCAATCTTAAGTCTTTTTCTATTGTTTTGCCTTGAGAGGAAAAAAGAATCTCACCTTCGTCAGGGGGTTCGATCAAAGCGCAGATCCTCAGGAATGTGGATTTGCCGCAGCCGTTCGGTCCTGTTAAAACATAAACGCTGCTCCCGTCAAACGAGAATGAGCATTCCTTCAGCACCTGGCTTCCGTCATAGCTTTTCCCGATATTTAATGCTGCAAATGTCAGGCCCATCTTTTTCCCGCGCCGACGTCCTTCTTATGAACAAAAAGAATGACCGAATTTATTGCAAGAGAAATTGACAAGAGTATTATGCCAAGAGCAAGTGCCAGCTCGAAATTGCCCTTGTCGGTTTCAAGGGCGATTGTTGTTGTCATGACTCTGGTAAAACCGGCGATATTGCCGCCGACAATGAGTATTGCGCCAACTTCGGCCATAACCCTTCCAAAGGCTGCAATTATCGCTGACATTATTCCGTAGCGTGCCTCTCTAATAACAGTCAACGATACCTGAAAACGGGTCGCGCCGAGCGTCCTCGCAGTTTGCTTAATGATAGGATCAACACTCACAATAGCCGAGTGACTGAGAGATGAGACAATAGGGAAGGCAAGAATGCTCTGCGCAACAATCATGGCTGAAGGCGTATAAAGCAGGGACATAAAACCGAGAGGGCCGCTCCTGGACAATAAAAGGTATAAAAACAGTCCAACAACAACAGGAGGCAGTCCCATAAAGGTGTTTAAAATGCTGATGCTCAAGTCCCTTAGCGGGAATTTCCTGAAAGCCAGAAGAGCGCCGAGTGGAACGCCGATAAAGGTAGCGCAAAGGAGAGCTGAACCGGATACCATGATAGACAGAAATATGATCCCGAGTAATTCTTTATCGAGATTCAGAATGAGAAAAAGCGCACTTGTAAAACTCTCCGGTATTGAACTCATAAACTATGCCCTGTTCCAATTCATTTATTTTGCATTCGGTATGAACAATTGATTGCCGTTTTTATCTTTGAATGATGCAATGGCCTGTTGTCCCTCTTTTGATATAAGCCAGTTTACAAACTCCATTGCCTCCTTATACTTCACGTGCTTATGCTTTTCAGGGTTTACCGCCATCACACCGTACTGATTGAATAAGACGGGATCACCTTCGAGAACAATTATCATTTCGAGTTTATCTTTATCCTTCGTGGCAAGCCACGTGCCCCTGTCTGTAAGAGTATATGCGCGTTTTTCATTGGCTATCCGCTGCGCCTTTTCCATACCCTGACCAACTTCAAGGTACCATTTCTGTCCCTTCGGCTCTATGCCGACCTCTTTCCATAGCGATAATTCCTTTGTATTAGTCCCTAAATTGTCCCCCCTCGAAACGAACGATGATGTACCCGCAACTTTCCTGAGCGCCTCTGCAGCGGATTTGATCCCTTTAATCTTTGATGGATCATCAGCAGGCCCGACGACAACAAAATCGTTGTACATGACATCATGCCGATTGACAAAGAAGCCATCTTCAACAGCCTTTAGCTCCTGTTCCCTGGCATGGACAAAGGCCACATCGGCATCTCCCCGCTTGCCCATTTCTATAGCTGCGCCTGTGCCACGTGCGACAACCTTGACCTTAATGCCTGTTTTCTTCTCGAACATCGGCAGTAAGTAAGCGAACAAGCCGGAATTCTCTGTGCTGGTGGTTGAAGAACAGATTATCTCTGTGGCAGCAGAAACATATATCGCGCGGTCCGCAACAACTGTACATAATACTATGAATAAACAAAGTGTCACCTTCCTGACCATATCTTCACCTCCCGATATTAAATTCTATATTATTGCAAGGGGCAAGCGAAAGAGCCCGGTATGGTTGAATACTTCTGTTTATGGCGGATTCGGAAGGTCAGACTTAATCTCTATCCGGCAGATGCCGATACGTATATATTTTACTAGTTGGTATTGGTATAATTATGAGCTATGAGGATTTTAAAGAAAAAGAGCGAAATATCGACCTTTCTTGAGCTTCTCAAAAAGAGGGCTGCCGGTGTTGGTCCGGGCATTGAGAAAGCTGTGCGGGCCATACTTGCCGATGTGAAAAAGAAAGGAGATTCTTCTGTCGAAAATTATACGCGCAGGTTTGACAGGCATGGCCTTCCCTTAAAGATTAAACCGGGGGAAATAAGGAAATACGCTGCAAAAGCTGAAAAACAATATATCAAAGCGCTTGAAATCTCTGCTGCCAGGATCAGGAGTTTCCATGAAAAACAAAAGGAGAGGTCATGGTCCTATAAAGTGGATGGTGAAGTGCTGGGGCAGATAATAAGGCCCCTTGAGCGTGTAGGAGTCTATGTGCCTGGCGGCAAGGCCTCATATCCCTCAACAGTGTTAATGAATGTGATACCTGCACAAGTAGCCGGCGTAAATGAAATTGCCCTTTGCGTCCCCTTTCCGGGAGGAGAAATAAACCCATATGTTATGGCTGCAACAGAGCTTCTTGGTGTGAAAGAGGTGTACCGTATAGGCGGGGCCCAGGCGATCGGGGCCATGGCCTTCGGAACAAGAATATTAAGGAAAGTTGATAAAATAGTCGGCCCAGGAAATATCTATGTGGCCCTGGCTAAAAAGATGGTTTACGGTGAAGTAGCTATTGACATGATTGCCGGCCCGAGTGAGATATTGATAATAGCTGACGAAACTGCCAACCCCGTTTTTGTGGCTGCAGATATGTTAAGCCAGGCAGAGCATGACGAGTTTGCCTCCAGCATATTGATAACAGACTCGGAGAGTCTTGTAAGCGAAGTGGCCCTTGAAATTGGAAAGCAGGCCATGTGTTTGAAAAGAAAGCAAATCGCAGAGAAGTCGTTGAAGCAATTTGGAGCCATGATAGTGACTAAGGATATCAGGACGGCTGCTGCGATAGCGAATAGTGTTGCGCCGGAGCATCTTGAGATTATGACGGAACAACCTGAGAAGACCCTTGATCTTATTCATAATGCAGGAGCAGTCTTCCTGGGTTTATGGACGCCGGAGGCTTTAGGAGATTATGCGGCCGGGCCAAATCACACCCTGCCCACCGGTGGCACGGCACGTTTTTCATCTCCGCTTGGCGTGTATGATTTTATCAAGAGGACAAGCATATTGCAATTCAACAGGAAAAGTTTTATGCTTATATCAGATACGGTAGAGGCGATAGCCGGCATTGAGGGGCTTGAGGCGCATGCCAATACCGTCAGGATAAGGCGCACCGCGCTTAAAAAGCAGCGGAAGCCGGAATAGTTTTAGTTTAGTGAGGCATTTGTAAAGGAGGAAGTTATGCCTGTAAACAATGCTACCGTAGTCAATGCTAATAATATAACGAATAATCTTGGCGATACTCAACACCAGGCCAGAAAAGCTTATGGCGCGCAGGCGACCCCGCAAGCCGGCAAACAAGTCACTGTCCAGACCCCTGTATTTGGAGATGTCAGAGTCACTTTAAGCGCTGCCGGCAGAAACGCGGCTGCAGCGGTACAGGGAAAAGCAGTCGCTTCAAATGAGCAGACAGTTCATGCAGTTCATCAGCCCAGCGCCAATCAAAACGCTGAAGCGGCAAATGCTATCAAGGCCTATGAAAATGCCAAGCAGGCTGCTAACAACACGAAGCAAAATCCGCAGGCAGGCCAAACGCAAAAAGCCATCAGTCGCCTTGGTGGAGCAGCATAGCCCTTACTGTTTTAACAGCAGCTCAACAATAAAATATCCACCGCAGGGACGATTTGTTCCATCCTCCCTGAAATCGCAGCCGCCAACCAGGAAATCGCATTCCTCGCAGACAAGTCTTTTTATCTCATCATCGGCGGAGGAAGCGCATTCCGGCAGGCGGTCCGCTGCTTTTGACAAGTCAAGGATGCAGCCGAGTTCGCGCAGCGAAAGATTCCTTTTGAGAAACAGGTAGGAGCCGCATAAAAGGTCCTCTTTCCCTTCCTTGTAAAATGAGCAGAATCTTTTACAAATTAAGCCGGTGTAATCTTTATCTTTTATCAAGGTCTTTCCCCGTAACTTCCTCAAGCCATTTCAGGTACTCTTCGGAACCATCAACAACAGGCACAGCAATGACCTCTGGAACTGAATAGCTGTGCAGCTCCTTAACTCTGCTGTTAAGGGATGCAAAAAGGTTTTTTTGTGTCTTTACAATCATGAGGACCTCTGTATCATCCTCTATATTTTCCTGCCAACGGTAGATGGAACGAACAGGCTTAATGATATTTACACAGCCTGCAAGCCGCTCTTCCACAAGTGTCCGCGCCAGCTTCGCACCCATTTCCTCATTCGGAGCAGTAATATATATGACAATGGCATCCATATCCTGACCTGTTGCGTATCTTTAAAAAGGGTTCATAAAAAAAAGAAGGCGATCCACACTACAATGCCGCCTGATACAGAGATGCAGACAGCCATAACAGCCCTTCCTGTTTCATAAGCAAATAATGATGTATTATCGATTTTAACAATGGTCTTGTCCGGCACTTCAACTATGCCGCTATGACTCGCGATAAAGACGGTCCTATTCTTATAAGCAATTACCCTGCCGGACACCTCACCCTTATTAAGGGTGTCGGCAGTTACTGCTTTATCTATCAGGGCATTTTCCGGGTCAACAGCAAAGAGCTGATAGTAGCCCCAAAGGATACATCCGGTACCTGCTGCGACTATAATTTCTTTCCATCCTATTGTTATGCGCCAAAGCTGCATTTACTCAACTATGGAAAGGATAAGGCCCCGTTTTTAAGCAGACAGGTTTCCGAGTTGTCTTTTGCCACCAGGATTACTGTGGGCCTGAACAGGACAAAATCCTGGTGAAACGGGGTACTTATTTTTCCTCCGAACGAACTGTTGTCCCCCAGCGCTAAATGTATTGTCCCAAGTATCTTTTCAGATTCGAGAATATTATCAGGCCTTCTTGCCATGCTATTGGTGCCGATGCCCAGTTCGGCGATGTTCCTGTTGTCCGCTCGCTCAGCAAGCTTTGCCTTCAGTACAGATGTGAACGGCTCATCCCCGGATACCTCCTGCACCATGCCATCTTTAATCAGCAGAGTTACCGGTTTCTTTAATTGTCGCGTCGGGGCCCACTCAAGTACCAGTATCCCCTGTGCAGTTCCCTCAAGCGGAGCAAAAAAAACCTCTCCTGCAGGGAGGTTCCCGAAGGACCCTGGCCTGGTCAGGATGCCGGTATCGGCAAGCGCCTTTCTGCCTTTTTTCGATAAGGTAAGCTCTGACCCGTTTGGGGCTGATACCTTGACCAATTCTGCCCTGTTCACAATCTTTGCCACAGTCTGTGTCTTCCTTGACAGTGCCTTCCAATCTATACTCATCGGACCCTCAAGCATGTTGATATCGAAGAGCGGCATGCTTGCATAGCGGCAGCCGCACAGACCCGTTAAAAAATTTCTGAACTGTGTATGACTGGTAGAGTAATTGGAAAGGGCGATTACAGCGTGAACAGCCGAGTTCCTGTGTTTGACGATAATAGCTTCAGCCTTATGTATGCCATCTTCGTTAAGAGTCTTCTTGATAAGGGCATCGAGAAGTCCCGCCTTTATTAACCCGTCGACGGCCCTGCCTCCAAAGGCGCT
>JBEKJD010000054.1:0-12531 GCA_050011415.1 Dissulfurispiraceae bacterium
GAAACGGGCAGTCGCAAGGTGGCGGTCATCAACAATACCGAGTACGTGGCCGGTGAACCCCTGGTGGACAAGGAGGGCTTTTTTGTGAAAAAGATTTCGTCTTCCAGTGTGGTGATAGAGAACAGAAGAGAGAAAACAGAGTTTGAGATTCCGTTATCCGAATAGGAGGGCTATTATGTCCGGCGTGGGGAAAAGAATGCTTTCGGCGATTATTCCATTTTTTTTCATACTTTTCATAGGAGGATGTGCGGGCAGTAAGCAGGAAGCTAAAGCCCCCGTTCCGGAAAAGGACGAGTGGCAGAAACTCGCGGAGAAATCAGAGGGTCATTCACCTTCGTCAGTCAAAAAGAACATTGACATTTCTGATTACAAGGAACAAATTCAAAAGGAGAGTTCCGGCAGTCAGGAAAAAAACCTGCCTTCCAAAAAAATAAGCCTGAAAATGCGGAATGCGGATCTCAAATCCATATTGCGTGCTTTGGCCCGTGCAACGGATATTAATATTTTTGTAAAGGACGATGTCAAAGTGATTACGAGTGTTGATTTTGAAGCGGTGCCGTGGGACCAGGTGTTCGACAGCCTGCTAAAAGCTTATGGCCTGACCTATGTTTGGGAGGGTGATATCCTCCGCGTTTTGTCCAATGATGATCTGGAGCTGGAGCTTAAGGCGCAAACGACCAGGGGAAAGCTGAAAGCCCAGGAAATGCAGGACGTGGCTTTCAGTCCGCTCTCTACGGTAGTCATCCCAATAGACTACGCTGATACGAAGTCTCTCAGGGATAACCTTCAGGAATTTCTGTCAAAAGACAAGGACGGGAAAATAGTTCGAGGTACAGTTCGGGTGGACCAGCACAGCAACTCGCTTATCATACAGGCAACGCACGAGGACATAGAAAAGATGCTGCCTGTCATAGAGAAAATCGACAAGCCGACGCCGCAAATACTCATCCGTGCCAATATTGTGGAGACGACAAAGGATGTTGCGAGGAGCCTCGGCATCCAGTGGGGCGGCATTATGAAAACCGGCAATCTATGGATAACGCCCGGAGGAGGAACATCCACTACTACCGGCGCTTCAAGTACTTCAAGCTCTTCTTCCGGCCCAACAAATCCTGTTACCACAGGCACCTCCGCTGTCGGCAGCGGAGGCTATGCTCCCACCTCAGGGTCCACCGGGCTAAGCGGGCAGGGAATGGGCGTAAGTTTCCCTGTTTCATCAACTGTCATTAACGCTGCCGGAGGTGTAGGGGCGCTCGGACTTATGTGGGGGACTATCGGCGGCAACATTCTTGAGACCCAGCTGCAGGCCCTTCAAACTGAAGGGAAGGCCCACATAATATCGAGCCCCTCCCTGACAACAGTTGACAACGAGAAGGCATATACCGAAAGCGGCACCACAGTACCGTATGTAACATATACATTGTCCGGCGGAAGTTCTACCCCGACCGTAAATTTTGTCGATGCTGTTCTCAGGCTTGAGATAACCCCGCATGTCATTGACGGCAAGAATCTCAAAATGATTATTGTTGTGAAGAAGAATGATGTAGACACATCACAAACAGTACAGGGAAACCCTTTCATAACAAAAAAACAGACCGAAACAACGCTGATTGTGGAGAACGGGGAGACTATTGTCATAGCAGGACTGACCAGTATAAAGCATACCAATACTACGAACGGGGTGCCCTGGCTCCAGGATGTTCCAGTCCTGGGAAATCTTTTCAAGGGAGACTCCAGGGACGATTCCTCGGACCAGGTACTCATATTCATTACCCCTTACATTCTGCCGGGATCCGGCGGCGTGGCCGCGGCTATTCCTGATGGTCATGCAACACCGAAGGAATAAGCTGTCATGGACTACTTCAGGGTTCTGAATCTCAAAAGGGAGCCTTTTTCCAATACGCCTGATCCTGAACTGTTTTATCCGTCACTCAATCGTGTGGAATGTTTGCAGTGGCTCGAAATGTCTATTCGTCTCAAGCGGGGGCTGAACGTAGTCCTTGGAGAAGTCGGCACCGGAAAGACGACCTTGTGCAGGAAGCTCATCCAACAAATTTCTAATTCGGCCGGTAAAGAACCGATAGATCTGCACCTCATCCTGGATCCGTCTTTCACCAGTACCGGTGAATTCCTTTCCGTCATAGCCGGGTATTTTGGCCTGATCCCGTGCGGCGAAAGCATCGATGGCTGGAGTGATCGGCAACTGAAAGAGTCGATCAAGAATTATCTTTTATCAAAGGGAGCAGAAGAGGGGAAAATAGTGGCGCTTCTGATAGATGAGGGTCAGAAACTGCCGGATTATTGCCTTGAAATATTGCGTGAGTTCCTCAATTTTGAAACCAATGACTTCAAGCTGCTCCAGATCGTGATTTTCGCCCAACAGGAGTTCAGGGAAAAGATCGGAGGGCTGGCCAACCTTGCCAATCGGATCAACTTGTGTTATTCCCTGACCCAGCTCGGGTTCAGGGAAACCTGCAGCATGATAGAGTACCGGATCAAAGAAACGAGCGTGGATGGAGCAGGCAGGGTACTTTTTACTTTACCGGGACTCTTTGCCGTTTACAATGCAACCGGAGGCAATCCCCGCTCTATCAATATGCTTTGTCATCATGTAATGCTTGCGCTGATAATTCAGAACCGCGTCAAGGCAGGGTGGCCCCTGGTACGTTCCTGCGCCGGCAGGGTCGCCATCAAACGGCGCAGGACGGTCAATCTGCGTTTGGCGTTCGTGCTCATAATACTAATGGGGTCGCTCTCATTTCTCGTATTTACTTATTATGGACCTTTATTGAAATCAGCCTCATCGGCTGCAGGACTTTTTCAGGCAGTGTCGGAGGGACCGCCATTTGTCAGGTCAAGGCCTCAATCAGATGCCTCTGCTTCAGTTGAAAATAAAAACGCATTGTCCTTTCCCTGGCTATGGTCCATCGGAAATCACCAACCTCCTGCGATAAATAATGCTACGACGGAGGAACCGCAGGCTGTCAAAGCACAGTCGCAGGCAGCTGCCTATGAATCAGGCGAAACTGAAAAAGCACCGTCTGTTCTCGGCCAATGGTCCATTAAGAAAGGGCAGACACTGCGGCAGGTGTTCGATGATATTTTTGCATCATTTGATCTGGAAGCTTTCAGGAAATTCGTGAGAGCAAACCCCGGCATTGAAAACATTAATCTGGTGCAAACAGGTGAAATAGTTATCATTCCGGCTATACCTGCCTCAAGGGACAACATACCGAAAAAGGCCTTTATAGAGGTCGGACGCGCCAGGACATTGACGGAGGCATATGCCCTTTTCAGGTCCCATTCCGGAAACATGATGCTTTTTCCGTTCTGGAACCGGCGGGAAGGGCTGGTGTTTGCGCTTCTTGTGAAAAAACCGTTTAATGACAGGCAAGCCGCACTGGAAGCCCTGAAGCAGCTGTCCCCGCTAATGACCGGTGATGCTAAGGTGCTCGATGCATGGGATGACGATACTGTTTTTTACCATAATCCGGAGGACAGATCGTGATTGTCAAGAAACGGTTGGGAGAAATGCTGGTCGAGGGCGGGCTTCTCACAGACAGCCAGCTTGAAAAAGCATTGGACGGTCAAAAAAAGGAGGGGGTTAAGCTCGGACAGTATCTTACGCGGCAGTCCATTGTCTCCGAAATGCAGATTTGCGATCTGCTCTCCAAGCAGATGAAGATAGGTAAGTACCATCCGGACCAATTTCCGATCGATATGGGCCTTTCCGGAGTTGTTCCCTATGAGCTGGCCCAGAAATATCAGGTTGCCCCGCTGCTGAAAAGGGGACGCCTCCTCACCATAGCGATGATCGACCCCCTGGACATCAACGCGCTGGACTCTATCGAGGCTCACACAAACTGCGAGGTGGAGCCGGTCGTATGCACTGAAACAGAGCTGACGAACCTCCACAGGAGCATATACACTGCGCAAACGGGCATGGAAGGTGTTGTGGAGGGTATGGAAGGCGAGGAGTTTTCCTTTGAAAGGGCGGGAGACCAGCAGGAGGATATTCAGGTCGAAGAGAGCATGGCGCTAAACACCCCTGTAGTTTTACGGCTGGTGAACACCATTTTCGCCAACGCCATCCAGGAACGGGCCAGCGATATTCACATAAGCCCTCAGCAGAACGGTGTACAGGTAAGATTCAGGATCGATGGACAGCTCCACAGCATGCCGGCGCCCCCCAAGTCGATGTTCCCGGCAGTGGTGGCCCGCATCAAAATTCTGGCTGAAATGGATATCACCCAAACGAGAATCCCGCTGGACGGGCGCTTCACACTCAAGCTTGGCCACCGGCTGATAAACGTGCGTGTTTCAACAGTTCCCACCCTTTACGGTGAGAATCTTGTAATGAGGCTTCTGGATACAAGTTCCGGCATTTTCACCCTCGACCGTCTCGGCATGTCGGCAACAGACGTGGCAAGGATAAAGAGTATTATTCATAAACCATACGGAATGATCCTTAGCACCGGGCCCACAGGCAGCGGGAAGACTTCCAGTTTATACGCCATTATGCAGGAGATCAACGAGCCGCAAACGCACATCATTACTCTCGAAGATCCCGTGGAGTACAAGATCGATACCATCCGCCAGATCCAGTTGAATGCAAAAGCCGGCATGACCTTTGCGAGCGGTCTCAGGGCGATCCTTCGCCAGGACCCCGATGTCATAATGGTCGGGGAGATCCGCGATGCGGAGACGGCATCCATAGCGGTCAGGGCAGCGCAGACAGGACACCGGCTGCTGAGCACCCTGCACACCAATGATGCTGCCGGGGCCATTGCCAGGCTCGTTGATATGGGCATAGAGCCGTTCCTTGTTTCGTCAGTCTTATTGGTATCCTTTGCCCAGAGACTTGTCCGGACCATCTGCCCTTACTGCAAGGAGGACTATACTCCTCCTTTAAAGGCACTAACTTCATGGGGCCTCGACAGGGTGCAAGATGCGGTATTTATGCATGGAAGGGGGTGCCAGCAGTGCCTTAATACAGGATACAAAGGAAGGACAGGCATTTTCGAGGTCCTCGTAAACGATGAGAATATACAGGAAATGATCCTGAGAAAGGTATCGGCGCGTGAGATAGCCCATGAGGCGGTTTCCTCGGGCATGATGACTACCCTTAAACAGGACGCTGCCGACAAAGTCGCCAGGGGTATTACCACGCTGGATGAAGCGGAAGCAGTGGTGATGTCGTGACCTATCAATATCAGGCCCTGGACAATTTGGGCAAAACAGTAAGAGGGATGATCGATGCGGCCTCTATACCGGCTGCCGAAGATGCGATCGCTTCCGGAGGATTGATACCTGTCCAGGTCACTGCTGCAAAAGCAAAAAAAGGATCTTCCGACAGCTGGCTTCAGCGGATGACCTCAAAAGTTAAGGCCAACGACCTGATACTTTTCTCGAAGCAATTCCGTTCGATGTTCCGCGCAGGAATCCCCCTTTTGCGTATCCTTGAAGTCATCGAAAAGCAGACGGAAAGCCGCGTATTGAAAAAAGCGGCTGTTTCCATAAGTGAAGACGTCAGGCAGGGAACGTCGCTCAGGGAGGCTTTGGAGAGGCACCCCTCCATCTTTTCGCCTTTGTATTGCAGCATGATGGGCGCCGGCGAGACGAGCGGCAATGTCCCCGAGGTGCTGGAGAGATTGACTTACATCCTGGAGCATGAAAACAGGGTGAAATCCGATATTCGCTCTGCGCTCCAATATCCCAAGGTTGTTGTTGTCACGCTCGTAATGGCATTTTTTTTCCTCCTGGGCTTCGTGGTGCCGAAGTTTGTAGCGGTATTTGCAAAGGCAAACATTGTGCTCCCGCTGCCGACGAGAATTGCCATATCCATGCAGCATGCCCTTCTGGGATACTGGTATATTATGCTGCTGGGAATAGCTGCCCTTGTTTTCGGACTCAAATTATACTTCAAAACAGAAAACGGCAGATTCGCAAAAGACTCCTTTCTTCTCCGCATGCCGATTTTTGGCCCGCTGTTTATAAAGGCTGCAATGTCCCGCTTTTCGAGCATCCTCGCAATGCTGATATCAAGCGGGATCCCTGTAGTGAATGCCATGACCATCCTTTCCGAAACTATCGGAAACTCTGCCATCGCCCGTGCCTTTAATTCCATCAGGAACCAGATGGAGGAGGGAAAGGGTATCGCTGTGCCGCTGACAAGTGCTAAATTCTTTACTCCCATGGTGGTCAATATGGTTGCCATAGGGGAAGAATCCGGCAATCTTGATGGAATGCTCAGGGAAATCACTGCACATTACGATGAGGAGGTGGAACATGCTGTAAAAAGGCTGGGTGATTTGATAGCGCCGGTGCTGACACTGGCCCTGGCTGTGGTGGTAGGCTTTTTCGCTCTGGCGATATTCATGCCTATGTGGGACTTGACCAAGATGGCCTCTCACTGACATGCTGAAAAAGCTTGCCTTTTCGTCAGCCAAGATGTTAAAACAGTATCAATTTGAACTTAAAAAAAGGAGAATATTGCAATGAAAAACATGAGGAAAATTCTTGGGAATCAGGAAGGTTTTACCCTTATCGAAATTATAGCTGTAGTGGTGATTCTCGGTATTTTAGCAGCCGTTGCTATTCCAAAATACATTAATATGCAGACTTCAGCGCAGTATTCCGCAGCGCAAGCTGCATTGGGTTCTGCTTCATCCGCGTTAACTATGTCTTACGCTCAATGTATAATTAACAACACGCAACCCACCGGGATAAGTGCTGCTGGTGTGTTTACGGGCTGTACTGCCGCAAGTGCTGCCACAACTATTGGGGATTTTACAGTAACGTATGGCACTACGTGGCCGTCCGTTTCAATTACATTAAACTATGGCAGTCCGTCATGGCTGACTGCTACCAATCTGCCTGCGGCAAGCGTAGGTAAACTCGTGATTTTGCAATAATTGTAACTTTATAAATTGTTATACAGAGGCTCTTACAAAAGCTGGATGTTTTGAGACTGGAGAGCTTGTCCTGAATGGAACACTGTTGAATGTTACCTTATGATCATAGATATGAAGGCTTCACCATGATCGAGGTGATTGCGGTGCTGTTGATAATCGGAATAATTGCTGCAGTGGCAATTTCAAAGGCCACCTCCACTGCCACATACAGTGTTACCTCCGAGGCCGAGATACTTAAGAAGGATATCCGTTTCGCTCAGATTAAATCCATGGGTGACGTGTCTCCAAATACCTGGGGGATCAATATAGGCAGCAATTCATACACTCTTCAGTACAATGGCGCGACAGCTTCAATAAATCTTCCAGGAGAAAACTCTCCAACTCATATGTTCTCAGGAAGCGTGACTGCTAAACCTGCGGCGATCATAACCTTTGATAATTGGGGAAGCCCCGGCGCGGCCAACAGCACAATAACACTTACCGGCGGCTCTCAGACTGCTGCTGTCACGGTAACTGAAAATACAGGGTTTGTGCCATGAGGCAGGTTAAGGTTAAGGTGGCCTTAGGTGTTTCTCACCCTCAGCCTCAACCTTTACCTGCCTCTTTAAGCGGGTTTACACTCATCGAAGTGATCATCACTATTGTTGTTGCTGCTGTCCTTGCCACGATGTTATATTCATATTTCAATACAGCCATAACACAAAGCTCGACCCCGGCCACCAGGATGGTAACGGCATTGCAATCCCAGACAGTTATGGAGAATATTACTGCCGACTGGATGGCGTCTTCGCAAAATACCTCGTATCTTACCAGTTTGAGCATTAATATTGGGCCCGAGGGTTCGTCAAATGGCACAGCCAACTACGGACAATATAAGGTTATTGACAACCATTTCATAACCTGGAATTCTTCTAATAATGACGTAAAAACCGGGGCGAGTAATTGCCTGAAGGTGTCGGTGCAGGACAGTCTCGGTGAGACGCTGACGGAAATATATGCTGCTCAAAATATCGGATCAACCAATTGCAATTAAAGGGTTTGATGCTTAGGGCAAAGGGGATGTGGCATTGAACGAGAAAGGTTTCACCCTGATAGAGATGGTCCTGGTTATTGTGATCGAAGGGATTATTGTTGCCATAGCAGGCATGGGCATAGTCAATGTGACTAATGGTCTGCTCCTCACAAAGCAAACTGCCTCAACGGTCCTGAAGGCTCAGGCTGCCTTGACCAGAATTGAAAAGGAGTTGGCTATATTGACCCAGGTGACTTCCGGAAGTTCGAATTCGATTACGTACACAAGGTGGAACGATGACGGCTCGGCATTGCTTACTTATACTCTGTCTCAATCAGGCAATAACATTATTCTTAGTGACACTAATGGAAACAACGACACTCTCATCGACAGCGTAGTGGCGTCCAGTTTTTCATTGACATACAGCAATACTTATAAGGGAACGCCAGGATCAACGTTTATTCCGTCAACAAGCAAACTCATTAATGTCAGTTTTATCCTGTCAGGCTATGGCGGAGCACGGAGCACATTTACCATGCGTGTCAGACCGAGGAATATATGACCACGGGAAGTAAACATCAGAATCGGGGAAATAGCGAAAGGGTTAACTGGCGCAAAAGATTTTTCTCCTATTCTCCGTTTCTCCGATTCACGAATCCTCTGTGTCCTCTTCCACGGGGGTCCATTCTGATCGGATTGGTCATTACCCTGGTTATTATGGCGATTGCGGGCGCTGCAACGTTTTATTTGACCACAGGCTCGACATATACCGAAATCCTCAAAAACAACAGTATGAAAGCATATTATCTTGCGGAATCCGGGGCGAGATTTGCCGCTCCCCTTATTTCGTTGGATCTGAACAATGGCAACACAAATAACATGGGAGCTATCAATGCCCATCCAACGTTTACCCTTTCAGCCGGAAATTTTACTCTTTCCATTAATAACTCAAACAGTTCATATGTGCTTCTTACATCTACAGGACAGGTTAATAGTGGTTCCTGGCTTCAAACGACGAGGAATGTTATATACCAAATCCCCAAGCCGTTCAACGATAACATAGGGGCTGGTTCGTCTTCAAACTGGAGCGCAGCTCAAAGTAATTTTTCCACGGCAAACGGCGGCGACCCGAGTCATTTGACCCTGGAATACGGGTCTTCCGGATTGGATCTCAAACAAACCGGAAATACAAACCCTGTTGGTCTGATTACCCTGAATTCAAATGTATGGTCGAGCAGCAACTTGTCATATGCACTTCAGGTTAAAGTTGACCTGGCTAAACAGGAGTCGTTTTACATGTTTGGTTTGTCGTTTCTCATTGACAATGCCAATCCGCCTGATTTTTATGGCATATCTTTCTTTGAGGGCGATGGCAGCAGCGGACCCACCTGGTGGCCTTTCGTCGAAGCCAACAACAGTGGGTTTGGTACTCTTAATGATGCCTCACATAACGGCAATCTCTACCTGGTATTCTGGAGGTATTCAAGTGTTACAGGCAATTATAAGCTTATTAATTACAGCCCATTGGGTGCAGCCTCCGGAGCTACGACCGATGGCTCAACATTACTTGCATACGCTACTATTATTGCGTCAGTGAATGAGTCGGGGAACAGCGGTGGCGGCAGCGGCGCTACGGCCAGTGCTATCGTATCTGGTGGCAAGGTCACAGGCATTACTGTTACTGCTGGCGGCAGCGGCTATACCTCTACTCCGACAGTCACGATAAGTGGCGGCTTCGGCAGCGGCGCTGCGGCTGTTGCCACCGTATCTGGCGGCAAGGTCACAGGCATTACTGTTACTGCCGGCGGCAGCAGCTACACCTCAGCTCCAACGATCCCGATCGGGACTGTCAATTTAATCTCAGTCTATACCGCAGGGCCAAATAGTTGGAGCAATGGAGGAACCAACTACCCTGCATATCCCACTGTGGCCAATACGGGGACTATTAGCTGGAATTATAATAATTTTTATCCGATAGCTACATGGACGTTGCCCCCATACAGTCAGCCTCTTGCGGACACTTCGTTGACAGGCGGCAGCGGAGTTGGGATACATGCTTTTGGTAATGCAAATGGAGATAATAAGGACTTTATGACTGATTTCTCTGCAACACAATCATCAACTTCATCAGGCGGAGCACAACAGCAGTATTATTGACGCAAAGGGGCAATTCGTGTAATTCCAGGAACACCATGCTTTATTCCACCCAATAGGGCGTATTCAATTCAATTTGTCAAGACTTGCGCATGCATCAGGGTCCTTGAGGGAGCAGCCTCTCTCAAAATCCTTGAAGGCTTTGGCCCTCTCCCCTGTTTTGATATAAAAAGTCCCCCTGTTTGTATAAGCAGTTGCAAGGTTATGGTCCAGCGAGAGCGCTTTATTGAAGTCCGCAATTGCGCGATCAAATTCTTTTAATTCTGCCCATGCAAGGCCCCTGCTGGAATATGTCTGAGGGTATTTCGGGTTGAGCTCAATCGCTTTTGTAAAATCCTCAATTGCGCGGGAATAATCCTTTTTATAATAAAAAGAGAGGCCGCGGCCATCATAAAGAACAGGGCTTTTATCATTTAATGCAATGGCCCTGCTGTATTCCCGGATAGCGGAATCATACTGCCCTGAATAGTGATAGGCAATGGCAACGGTGTATCGCGCGGTTATGTCTTGTGGATTAATTGTGACTGCGGCAGTAAGATCAGCAATAGCCTTCAAAAACTCTTTATGGGACAGATGCAGTTCCCCTCTGTTGCGATAGACGTCTGAATTGTACGGGTCGTCATGCAATATTTTGTCGAATAACTGCATTGCCTTATCGTATTTCCCTGTTCCGGCATAACATACGGCAATGCCGTACAAAGCTGTCTCAGAAAGCGGATTAATAAGAAGTGCTTTATAAAGGTTATTGATAGCGAGCGAATATTCACCTTTTTCATAATAGGCGTGTCCCAACCCTGCATAGGTCCTGGAATTTTTTTGTATCGCATTCGCCATTGTAAAGGCTTTGATAGCTTTGTCATATTCCTTTTTCTGAAGAAATGCTTCTGCCCTGTTATGATAGGCCAGCACATAGTCCGGCAATAGCGAGATTGCCCTGTCAAACATTTCATTTGCTTTGTCAGGTTGATGGACGTTTAGATAGGCATTGCCAAGGTTGTTATAAGCCTGCGCGCTTTTGGGGCTTTTTTCGACTACATCTTTCCAGAAAACTATCTTGTCGGACCATACGCTATTCCTTACATAGGTCAAACCGAACAGAACAGCAATTATAAGGCCAACGAGTTGAAGCATCATTCTTCTTTCCCTTGCCAGCCGGATCCTTCCCGCGAGCATGAACAAGGACGCGCAGAGTGCTACGAAGAAGCCTACGGAGGGCAGATATATCCTGTATTCATCAATTAGAGTAGGCAAAGGGATAATGCTTGATTCAACAGAAAGTGCTATAAAAAACCAGAGTATGCCGAAGCCTATGAGGCGGAGAAAGGGAGACGCGGAGATAGGGAGACGCGGGGACACGGCGAAACAGAGCAAAAGACTTTTCTCCGCGTCTGATGTTACAAGATACACTCCCAGTCCTAAAAGAGCTGCAAGGGACAGAAACGAAAGGAACACCTGCGGGTCGAAGAAAGATTTGCAGAGTGGGTAATCATAAATGAGATTTTGGTTCACAGGCAGAATCAGCAGTCTTATATAGGTAATAATGACCCTGAATTGCGTGAAAAGATAGGGCCATCGCGGCATATCCGTATATCCGACACCGGCAGTTGCCAGCCCATAAACTAGCTGACGAAGTGGCGCACCCGTATCAATAACTGTCATGGGGATGATACATAATGTCAACAATATGGGAGCAAGATAAAGGAGACGCGGAGAAAGACTGACGCGGCGATACGGAGATGCGCTGACACGGGGAGTAGGACTGAAGAAACAAAACTCATAGAGGGCAATAATGATGGGCAGAGTGAAGGAATTCTCTTTGGTCTTCATGGATAGAATAACAGATGCAATTGAGAGGGCGTAAGATGTATAGCGAAGTTTTGTATTAACGGACATGCGTGAATACGCATACAACACAATCGACAGGAGACAAAATAGCGCTGCTAATGACGCGAACCTTTGAAATATATAGGTCACTGCTTCTGTTTGGATGGGATGCAGTACAAACAACAGGGATGCAGTGAATGCAATAGCTTTTGACTTTCCGCTCAATGGAGAGTCTCTTAAGTAAGGAGTCCTGAATGTAACTAAAATAAATAAATAAACAAGCACAGCGTTAATCAGATGTATGAATAAATTGACAATATGGTATCCGGTCACATCAAATCCGTGCAGCTTATAGTTTATTGCAAAAGTAAGATAACCAACATACCTGTTTATGAAGCCATCGTAAAAAGGCAGTCCTTTTGCGCTTGACGGCCAAATGAAATAGTTCAGATTTTTGATGATCGGATTTTCACGAAGGAAAATGTCTTCATCCCACTGCATAGGAGCATGAAAGGTATTGGAGTAGGCCAAAAAGCCCATGACAACAATAAGCAGAATATGGACTAATGTTTTGTTGAGGATATTGTTATTTGTTGATTTCATTATCTTTGCCGGCATCGCAAATTG
>JBEKJD010000055.1:0-17139 GCA_050011415.1 Dissulfurispiraceae bacterium
GTTGAGTTCAGCAGTAAGGGTTTGCTGAATCCCTGTAAGGAACTGGTTATAAAACATTTGTGTAGTTACTCTCATATTTATTTCTCCATTCCCAAATGCGCTGTGATTATATCCTGTGCAGCCTCCGAATATTTATTATTAGCCGGAAGAACCTCCTATGATTCCCAGAAGCACTGTGACTAACTCCTGTGCAACGGTTATCACCTTCGCAGCAGCCTGATATGATTGTTGATACGTTATAAGATTAGAGGCCTCTTCATCCAGGCTTACGCCTGAGACTTGCTGTTGCTGTTGGGTAAGCTGCCGCACAAGGTTGGACTCAAAGGTCTGATTGTTATTTGCCGCTGCTGCCTCGACACCGACATTTGAAACCAGGCTGTTATAGAAATCGACAGGCGTTGTGCCGGCAAAACTATTTCCGCTTGCCAAATTGGCAATAGCTGTCGCATTCCTGTTATCGCCCGGGACCCCCTTGTTGGCATTCGAATAAACAGAGGCATGGTTATCGCTTGCTGCGGAATTTCCGACTGCAGCAGAGGAAACGCTGCCGCCTGCTGAAATATCTGTAGTGCCTGGAGCAAAACCTAATTGCTGGGGGATTGCCCAGTTAATGGTCGCGGCAGTACCACCGGAATTTGTAATAGTGAAATTATTGGTTGCCGCATTATAAGCAACGGACAAATTAACGTCTGCCATGGCACTATTTATTGCAGCGGCAAGATTGGCTCCCGTATATGATCCAAGTGGTAAAATATTTACCGTTTGAACACCCGACCCCGACCCATCGTTAAAAACTATAGTATTATTGCTTGCATTGATCGGAAAAGAATTAAGTGACGCATTGTTGCTGAAGCCGAATATCTGATTTGCGGTCGATGCTGAATTGGACCACAGTAAATTTATAGAGTCACTGCCGCCCGACATCGTTATATTAAACTGTTTTGTATTGGTGTTAAAAGCAGCGCTAAGCGTATCCGGCAGGGCGTTGCCCGTGGCTGTCTGATACGCAGTTTGAATTGCTGATGTGAGAGCAGCGGAAATGTCATCCGATTGTCCGGGATCATTCGTATAGGTGCCCTGCGGAATAGTAGCCGTTATGTTTGGCCCGCCATTTACATTAAACACCACGCTGTTATTACTGCTGTTTACATTCCACGTATCCGAAGAAGCTGCGACCTCGTTAGGATCGGTAATAACTGTTGTAATATCTTTCGCTGCATTGCGGTCAAGCTGGACATCAAACGTCTCGCCGTTGGGATTTGTTGTGCTGTTAAGACCGTTGCCGTCTATCTGGACCTTGATGCCTTCAAACTCAAGAGATCTATTTAACCCGGCAGAGTCAGCGGTCAGATTGACTTCATTTTGATTGATCGTAGAAGAGTCCGATGAATTGTATGATGTATTCGGATTGATCGTTTTCCACGTACCGCCGCCGTCATCCGACTTCTGGACGCGCCAGTATATTCCGGTAGTGCTTTCTTCCTGATAGCCGGAGCCGCCGGTATAATTGTAATCTATCTTATATTGCGCATTCGGATCCAGACTGGTAGTATCGGTCACATTTGTCGATGTTATAGCCGCACTGGTCGCAAGCAAATTGAGCCCGCTGCCCGCGCCATCGTTGGTCGTTACCCCTATATTGACCTGCCCCAGGTTACCGACAGAGTTTGATCTGATGCTTATGCGGTAATCATCAGGAACAGTTCCCGTTATGCCTGTTCCAATGGTTTGATTCCCGCTAAAACCGATTAAACTGCCTATACTGTTTGCACCGGTAAGGTCAACTGACGACGCTCCGCCTGCAGTGGTAGGAGTAATAGTAAAGTTACCCGAACCGCTGTTGTACTCGACATTTATACCCGCTCCAAGCGCGGTAATCGCGCTTGCAAGGCTTGACCCGGTATAAGTACCGGCCGGCACTGTAAAAGGACCTCCCGGCAGATTTGTATTAAAGGTATCATTTGCGGCGTTTACTGTAAATTGGGTAGCGGGTCCCGCATTCACCACTGATGCTGCTACTTTAGATCCGGCAGCCTGATTGATGTCACTTACAACATCCTGAAGTGTTGAGTTTGCAGCTATGTTAACGGTCGCGGGTGACGCATCGTTAGCACCGAGTTTGATCGACAAGGTACCGCCATTAGTCGAAAATGTATCACTAGGCAAAGTAAACACACCGTTAACACTGTCAACAGAGGTATACTTGGCAAGACTGGAAAGCGAACTAAAGAAGTTGCTTCCGGGCTTGCCATCGAGCCCATACCCTTGATTCTGATAATAATTCGTAGTGTTTGACAAATCAACGGCAAAAGCATTCAACTGCTTAATATATGAGGGTATGGTGGTATCTCTCAAAGCAAGATTGGCCCCAAGCTGCCCGCCTGAGACCGAAGATGTAATATCAGGATTATCAGTGCTGCCTGGCGCAGCTGCAGGGTCAATAGCCACATAGAAATGCATATTGTTCGCCGCATCGGTATTAACACTCATATTGAAAGACTTTGAGCCTTCAACAAGGGGAGTTCCTCCGATCAGCACCGAAGTCATCCCAGAGTTGTCATGAAAAGTCGTTACTTTCACTAAAGAATTCAATTGTTGAATAAGGTAATCCCGCTGGTCCTGAAGATCCAGAGCGCCGGGGTTACCTGCAATGCTCGCATTCAAACTCGCAATTTCGGCTGTATCGGTATTCACTGTATTGGCAAGTGATTGACTATTGCTAAACAATTGGCTGCGCTCATTATCAAGCAAAGTATAAGACCCGCTCAATTGTGAACTGAGATTATTGGCATCTGAGATAAGCACTGTCCGCTGAGCAGAATCTGAGGGATTTTGTGAAACAGCCTGCCAGTCATTATAGAAAGATGTCATAGCAGTGCTTATGCTGGTGGTGCTCGCTGTATTTAGAACATTTTCGACGTTTGACATTCCTGACTGATAATTATTCCAGTATGACAGATTTGAATTCTCAGTGTTAAGCTGTTGATTGACAAAGGAATTAAACATCCTTTGGATGGTGCTGACCTCCACTCCGTTGCCGACTTGTCCTACCAGGGAAAAAGATGGGTTCTTTATGGTCGTAAGAATCGGCTCTTCAACGGTATAACCCGGTGTATTTACATTCGATATATTATTTGAAGTAGCAAGCAGCGCCTGGTTTGAAGCAGATAATCCCGACAAACCGATATTTATCAAACCGGAAAGAGACATTTATGCTTCCACCGATATCTTTTGACGTGCGCTCACACCAAAGGTATTAAGAAAATTATATGAAGCCTTAACATAATAGAGCGATTTCTCAATTAATTTTCCGTTAAGCTTATTGAGTTCAGTGATGCTGTGAATAACAGAGGTAAACTTGGAAGCAATATCTGTAAGTCTGTCTTTATAACCGCCGGCGGCAACAGCCGCAACCTCGGATATTGTTCTATTTTTGAATCCGAGACGCTCCAGTATTCTTTCGCGCGCTTCATCGCACATTCTGATATTCACCGAAATGGATTCCTTCTCGCCAAGCAGTTGTTCCAACGCAATCGGGTCAAGACTGACGATAACGTCTTTTTCCTTTTGCAGGAGAACTACAAGTTGAGTGCAAAGGTCAAATTCCTTTTCCAGAATAGTAATAAGCTCCTCATATAGTTGAATCAATGACGGCCTCCTTTAGCATCTTGCCAGCTACCGCTTCACCCTTGATGTTGTAAGTGCCGGTATTGACAGCATTTTTAACATCCTCCACGCGATCCGGTCTTACGTCCGGCAGGTTACTTACTGCAGCCTGGAGTCTCCCCATTTCCTTTGCCTGGTCAGAAACCTCAACCTGGTCACCAGGCGTGACCTGGCCGCCCTGAGCACCCTGCACTTTTGCACCTGTCTTGTCAGGTGTCTGCATACCACCTGCGCCGGCAATGTCAATTCTGTCTGTAATTTTCATTTCTCTTTACCCCACCTTTTTATTGAGTATATATACGTATATATATTATATCGGGGGATTGCCTAAAATATTAACCCCAAAAAGCGTCGAGGGATCAGCGTCGGGAGTCCGGACTTCTTTTTCGCCCGAGGCTGAACGCTGAACGCTCACAGCGTTTTCAACGCCAGATGCCCCATTCTGAGCTGCTGATGCCTTCTTCATGAAAAAGTCTCCCAAACCAATGCCTCTTTCAGCTAAAGATGTTGATATTTCCGAAGTTATGGCAGGCAAAAAAACAGAAACCGTCCTGTCCTGCCCAAAAGATGTCTGTTCCATCATTATCCTCAACAGCTCATTAAGAAACACCGTCTCCATTTGTTTTCCCGCAGTCCTTGCATCCGACTGCCCAATAGTTTGCGATTTTATGCCGCTGACTGAAGGCTGGGCCATGTCAATATTTTGGCTCATAGTATTCATAAGTTTATAATAAAGTTAAAATTAGTTAATAAAACAGACGGTTTCGTAAAAAGTCCATAGGCAAGGCGCGCAAAGCCTAAGGAATGAGGCGTACTGTTGTGTACGCCGCAGTGACGCGGGATGCAGCGCAACGCAGCATATGGATTTTTTACGAAACCGTCCATCACATTATCACCAGTTCTGCATTGAGGCTTCCCGATGCTTTGATTGCCTGCAATATTCCTATAAGATCCTTGGGAGCGACACCAAGGGTATTTAAAGCCGTAACAAGCTCCCCTATGGAAGCTCCGCTTACCAGTGTCAAAGATTTCCTTTCTCCGGCAGCCGTTGCAGCAGCGGCAGGAGCCGCGCCCGCGGGAGCTTTTGCTGCCGGGGCCGCATTTTTAATCTCTATGGTCAATGAGCCATGAGCAAGAGCGACCGGACTTATAGTGACATTCTCACCAATAACAACCGTGCCGGTACGCTCATTGATAACCACCCTTGCCGGGGTGTCGACAGTGATGTCTATCGTTTCAACTGTCGAAATCAGTTCTACTACTCTATTGGCAAAAGCATCCGGGACTATTAGCGATACAACAGATGGTCCTTCAGCTTTTGCAAAAACACCGCCAAGCCGTTCGTTGATTTTATTTGCTACTCTGGTGGAAGTTACAAAATCAGGCATGTTAAGCAAAATATCTATCATGCTCTTGCGGTTCAATTGTACAGGGACTTCTCTTTCCACTATGGCCCCATCAGGCACTGATCCTGCAGTCAGATGGTTCGGAAATCCACGACCACCGGCGGTAGCAAGCCCTCCTATTGATACAGGCCCCTGTGCCACTGCATAAACATTATTGTCAAATCCCTTGAGCTGGGTAGCAAAAAGGGTGCCTCCCTGCAAACTCTTGCAATCTCCTATGGAAGATACCTGGACATCAATTTTTGCGCCAGGTTTAAGCATTGTCGGAAGTTTCGCTGTAACTATGACCGCCGCAATATTCTTGGTCTTTCCTTTCACATCAGCAGGATTTACATTAATCCCCATACGATTAAGCATGTTCGCGACAGGCTGGTAATAATATGTACCGTCCGAATCTCCTGTCCCTTTAAGTCCTGCAACAAGACCATATCCTATAAGTTCATTGTCCCGTACCCCTGAAAAACCGGCAATATCCTTGATCCTCTCAGCGTAAACGGCAGAAGTAAAAAGTAAAAAGTAAAAAGTAAAAAGTAAAAACACAGGAACCTGCATTTTTCTTTTGCTGTTATTTGTTTCACATTTCATTTCCTATTCTCCTCTTTTTTTACTTTTTACTTCTTACTTTTAACTTGCCCTTAGAACGGCCATACCTGGTCGAGCAGTCTTACCATCCAGCCTTGTGACTGCTTGTCGTCAACCACTCCTTTTCCCACCAGATAAATCTGGGCATCGGCTACCTGCGCAGAGTTAACCGTATTGGTTGCACTAATATCTTCAGGCCTTATAATCCCCCGCAGCACAATAATTTGTTTATCATTATTTATTATTGTCTCTTTGCGGGACTCGATCACAAGGTTGTGATTCGGAAGCACTTCCTTGACCTTTGCCGAAATTGTATCCGTAAAAATTGTTGCAGTTGCGGTATCTCCCTCACCCGCAAAAGCAGAAGCTCCACTCGCAGCAATGCCGGCTGTCAGGCTTTTCGTCAGCGTCTGATTGGATGGTATCCCAAACAAGCTCGTTATTCCGTCATTCACGGTTGAGGAACGCTTGGTGTTCGTCGTCGCCTTTTTGGATGCGTTTGTATTTTCAGCAACGACAATGGTCACAATATCATTGACCCTTCTTGCCCGCTGGTCCTCATAAAGCGATGCCCTGTCAGACCACAGGGACCCTTCTGCAGATGTTTCCTTCTCTTTTACCTCAACATATTTGGGGGGCATCGGCGCATTCTTGACCTCGCGCATCTCCTTTAAATCTGAACAAGCACTTAAGGCAACTGACAAAAAAAGACAAAAAACTAAATGCGAAAAACTAAAGGTTAAAGACTCGTAAAAAGTCGTCATTCCCGCGAAAGCTGGAATCCAGAGAGCCTGCAAATGCTTAAAAGACTGGATTCCCGTTTTCACGGGAATGACAAATAAGTGTTTTTTCAGTCTTTCTGTGAAACCGTCAAAGGTGAAGCTTAGATTTTTATTATCCGTTAGCCCTTTGCCTTTTGCCATTGTATTCTGCCTTGTTGTTTTCATATTTTCACCTTCACAGTATCCGGAGATACGAGTATCCCAACTATCTCCTTCCTGGGAGCACTGCACAATACGCGGACAACCCCGCCTACCGAGGCGTCAGCGCTCAACACTCCTTTTGTCGAGATCAGCACATTTGCGCCTTCGACAAGCACTATAACCTCCTTGCCCTTTTTAATGCCCGACCCGCTGCTGAACAAGCCGGAACGCAGTATTGCACCCTCTGCAACATTTGACTTAAGAGTCTTGCCTTCAATCTCAGCTATGTCAGTAATAGCGCCGGACGGCAAACGCGAATTCTTCTGCTTCACTGAATAAACATCACCCCTTGTAATTATTGTACCGTTTACGAGAGGCCTTGAAGCAACAAAAATACTGGTAAGGATATCATACGAAGCTTCCACCAGCACTTTATAGACTGTTTTCTCATCGTCGTAAAGAGAAGTAAGATAGACGATTCTATTGGGGCCGTTGTAGCCATCCATTGATATACTGCCGACTGTGTAGTTTTTGCCGTTATCCAAAGCCTCGAAGCCCTTTAAACATCTTATTCCGCTAAGTTCCACGTTTTCAGAAACAGAGCGTACAAGTTCAGCCAAAACCGCTTTCTTTATTATCACAGTAAGTTGCTGCCTGTCAGCTAAAGCAACAGAGGGGACCAGGAAGCATAGGCATAGGGCCAAAAGCAAAAGGCTAAAGGTCAAAGACTCATAAAAAGTTGTTTTCATATTACGTTACGCTTTCATCGCTTCTGTAGTCTGCAGCATCTGATCAGATGTCTGTACAGCTTTTGAATTCATGTCAAAGGCCCTCTGAGCTGTGATAAGATTTGCAAGCTCCTGAACAATATTGACATTAGAGTTTTCAAGAAATCCCTGGGCTATATCGCCAAACCCCAGAGCATCCGGAGCGCCGGTAATGGGGTCGCCCGAAGAATCAGTAGCAAGAAACAAATTTTTTCCAATGGCCTGCAGTCCCGGTTCGTTGATGAATTTCGCTAACTGGATTGAACCTACTAGAGTCGGCGTTGTTGTCCCAGCTGTCAGGATATTGACATCTCCGTTAAATGCGACCGTGATTTGCGTGGCAGTAGAAGGGATGGTGATGGGGGGTTCAAGAGGGTAACCATCGGGATCCACAATCCTGCCGTCTTTATCGAGGCTGAAATCCCCGGCCTTTGTGTATGCAATAGTCCCGTCAGGCCGCGAAAGCTGGAAAAACCCGTCACCCTGAATCACAAGATCAAGAGAGTTCCCTGTATTAATGAAATCTCCCTGTGTAAAAAGCTTTTGCACTGCCACGGGCTTTACGCCGAGCCCAATCTGAACACCGGATGGCACTTGATTCCCTGTTTCAGACGGCGCACCAGGGGACCGGTCCTGCTGGTAAAGCAGGTCCTGGAAATTCGCCCTGCTAGCCTTAAAACCCGTGGTATTAACATTTGCGATGTTGTTGGATATGACATCAACCATTAATTGCTGGGCTTCCATCCCAGTTGCAGCAGTAAAAAGCGATCTGAACATAATATCACCTCTCCTTTATAGCGTTATAATGTCTAAACTTTTGCAATTTGTGTAACAGCGCTCTCTGCAAGGGTATCAAAGTTCTTTATGACTTTCGATATAATATCCATATCCCTTAAAGCACTTATCATGCCGGCCATTTCCCTGATAGGATTCACATTGGACATTTCGATGCTCCCCTGTACTACTTCACCGCTTGATACACCATCCTCGACGCCTGAATACAAAGAATTACCCAAATGCTGTATGCTTCCATTCTTTAGCTTCACGATTTTAAGCTTATCAGTGGGGTTTCCATCAACATAAATAGTGCCGTCTGCTGCAATCTTGGCTCCATTGCCGGTTATATTTATCGGCTTATTTGCAGTGTTCAGGACCTGTTGCCCGGACCCATCCACTAATGAGCCGTCCTTCCGAAGGCTGAAATTTCCGTTTCTCGTGTAAGAAACATTACCGGCTCCCTGCACTGCAAAAAAACCATCTCCTGCAATTGCAAGATCAAACGGATTCCCCGTTTCTCTAATACTGCCGGCTGATGTATCTATTGAGTATTGACCTATATATGCCATGGACCTTGCATCGGGATAGGCAACATTCTGATTATCCGTAACGCCTTCAAGAAGCGGATATAATCTGGAGGAAAATGATGTCTTTTTATAACCTGTGGTATTTGCATTCGCCAGGTTCTGGGTCACGTTGTCCAGTTCCTGGAACTTCAATTGTGCTCCCGTCATTGCAATATAAATACCTTTATACATAAATTCATCTCCTAATTATTGATACCTAATTAAAAGCAATATCGATGCCAGGGGAACTTACGGAGCGTTAAGCATCAAGAGTTGAGCGGTAGTCCCTAACTTGTGACCTAATTAGAGACTGTTTATAAACTACAAATGTTTGTCATTCCAGTGCTTAAGAGCACCTACTGTTGGCAAGCTAAGCGCGTCGGGAATCCTTCATGAACGCCATCGGAAAGATTCCGGACAAGCCCGAATGACAGAAAGACGTGACTTCACATATAGAATAATAACTTGATAACACGGCAATTTTATTATGAAAAAAAATCCAGACTGGAAATGTGCTACTATCAATTTATTGACGCTCTAAGCTATTTTTGGTGGGAAAAAATTACCTTCGACAGGAAAATTATACCTCGATATCAATATCGTGCCGTTCCGGGCCAGCATAATCGGATGATTCACCTTCTTTTGATTCTCCCTCGATATTTTCTTCTTCCGGTTTCTTCTTTTTCTTCTTTACGATACGTGTCCGTGGATAAACACCGGGGGAACCTATATTCCTCACTGCATTAATTCTGGATAAGTCGCTTATGCCATCATCAGCAATCATCTTGATATATTTATCGTGTAAAATCAATATTCCTTTAGCAGCAAACAAAGTGCTCAGGGCCCGAATAACTGACCTTTTTGGCTGGTATAATCGCGTTGCAGTCTTTCGAGCAATGCATTAAAATGCGCTTCTGACAGCCCCATCTGCTCAAAGCCGATTTTTGAAAAATCTACAGCAGCCTGCATACCGATGCCCAGGTGCAGACACATTCCATCAGCTACCTGGACTATCTGGCAAAGCGTCTCGTAGTAGCTATCCTCAAAAGTAGGATACTGTTCAGCATGATGGTATTCGATAACAGCCTCCAGGTTCATGGGCAGTTTCCACTTTCTTGCGATAAGCCCTCCCACATTACAGTGATTGAACCCAAACTTTTCATCCTCGGCCATAATGGAAGTAATTCCTTCCGACTGTATCCTGTCGACAACAGCACTGTACTGATCAGGCACACTATTGTTTATAACGACCTTCCCCAAATCATGTATAAGGCCGCCGATAAGCGCCTCTTCCGGCATCAGCATTTTTGTTTCTGATGCCAGGAGCGATGCCGCGATGGATACGCCGAGACTGTGCTCCCAGTGGAGCTGCTCGAAGAGTCCTGATGCCCTATGAAGATCTTTCAGGGAGGCAGCCATTACGAGAGACTTCATTGAATTAAATCCGATAAGAATTATAGCTGTAGCAATCGAATCAACAGACCTGCCTCTGCCGTAATATGGCGAATTGGCTATTTTCAGAATACGTGTGGAGAATGATTGGTCCTGCGAAATAATATTTTCGAGTTGATTGATAGAAGTATAATCGTGGCCGACAAGCTGTAAGACTTTAGCTGCCACAGGAGGAATGCTCGGTACATCGACAGTCTCCAGAATAATCTTTTCCAGCAAACCCTCTTTCACCGACGCTCCTTCGTCGTGTCGGGCACGACGCTCTATACAGAATTAATTATTTCTCCGGCCATTTCATCCAGCGAAAGCACTTTGTCGGCGATTCCTGCGTCGACTACCGCCTTTGGCATGCCATACACTACACAGCTTTCCTCATCCTGCGCAAATATCCTTCCACCTGTTTTTTTCATGCTAAGCATTCCCTTCAGGCCGTCATTACCCATTCCGGTCAGTATAACTCCCAGCGCCCGGCCCGGGAAATATTCTGCGACCGAAGCCATCAGCGCGTCAACTGAGGGTCTGTATATGAATTCTTCCCTGTTTTCGGAAATGCTGATAATTGTCTCTATCCCTCTCACCCTTTTAACACGCATATGGCCCCGGCCAGGGGCTATAAGGGCAACCCCAGGCTTCAAAGGCTCTCCCTCCACTGCTTCCCTTACCTCTATCTGACTCAACTGATTAAGCCGTTCAGCAAAAGGACCGGTAAAGTTGGGTGGCATATGCTGAGCGATAACAATAGGCGTGGGAAAGTCCTTTGGAAGTCTCGGGATTATCTCCTGTAATGCCTTCGGCCCGCCGGTCGAGGTACCGACAGAGACAATTCCAATCCTGCGATCTCCGGTCGTCCTGAGCGGCATATGAGTGGGGACCTCGGTCACTCTCGGCGCCGGCTTTAAGCACGGCCTGACACGTTTAGTGACAATTCCTTTTCGGGCAATTTGCTTTATTCTATCAATCAATATCTCCTTGATCTTTACAATATTTATCGAAAGTTCGGAAAGATTCTTGGGGATAAAATCAACTGCGCCGAGATCAAGGGCGTCCAGCGTAACCTTTGCCCCTTCCGTCGTAATCGAACTCACCATAACCACGGGCAAAGGGTTTGTCGACATAATATGCTTTAACGCTGCGATCCCATCCATTCGCGGCATTTCAACATCCATGGTGACGATATCGGGCTTAAGGCTCTCAATCTTTTCTATCGCTTCAATGCCGTCTCGTGCAGTGCCGACAATTTTTATCTCAGGATCAGAGGAAAGCATAGTAGATAACGCATTCCTCATAAAAGCTGAATCATCAACAATAAGAATTTTTACCATAACACCCTAAAACCCGAAATCCTTGAGCAGGTCGTTCACATCTTCCTGAGAAACTTTCTCCTGATTTACGACTTCTGCCCTTAGACCAGTTTCCATTTTAACACCAAACGTAGCTATAAGTTTCACCAGCTCTTCTTCTATATCTCCTACAAGCTTTATAACCTTCTTGATAGTCTGGCCCGTAAGATCCTGAAAAGACTGGGTTGTCAGAATTTCAGTCAGGTCATCCTCGATATCACCCTTGAATTTTTTCAGATATTGCACCGATTCTTCAGGTCCCTTCAAATTTCGTACGTGTAAAGAGAGTTCGTCCATGGTCAATATATATTTCTCCACAATTCCCATAGTCCTGTTCGCAGCATCTTCCGTCCTCGAAATAACAAACTGCAGCTGGTCCACAGCATTAGGCATCTCGGTAACTGCCATATCTCTGAGTTTAGGATCAAGGGCTTCCTTAAAGCTCCTTATAGTATCATGGAGTTTCCTTGTGACCTTCCCCACCTCCTGGAAGAGTTCATTCTCTCCCTTGTTCTTATTCATTATGCCCTTCATCAGGCTGTCGGCTTTTTCATAATCCTGGTTTGCAACAGCATCCATAAAACCGACCATTTCACTGATGATCGGATAACGCGGGTCCCCCGGGTCCATTCCCTGCCTCGAAAAGAAATCCTTGGCATTAGGCGCCTCGCTGACAGGTATTTGCTCTGGCGCCGTACCCTCAATTTTGCTGATCATCCCGACCGGCTCAACATGGACGATTTTCTCTTGCTCTTCAAGAATTTCATCTTCAAACATGCTCATATCTTCCAATGGTATCAGTTTTTTTGTATCGAGCAGTACAAGCAATTTGTCGCCTACCTTTGCAACTCCGGATACGATATCAGAAGTGTTAAAATCTGAAGAGGCTTCTATCGATGAATTCTCTATCGTAATCACACCCGTTATGGCATCAACAAGAATACCGAAGATAATACGCCCGCTTGTAACAACGATTACCTTCTCTCCCACAGAATCCCCTCCTATGCCCACAAGGAGATTGGTGACTCCCTCAATATAATGGGGGACCTGGGGCAGCTTGGTGAGACGCGGCATATTAACAATCTCCTGTACTTTGAGAATTGGTATAGTGTATTCGTTATTGTTCATAGTAAAACCAATATACTGCATAGCCCCCCTCTTCAAAAAAGCAATTGAGAATTACGAATTAAGAATCAGGAATTATGGAAAAATATCATGCTCATTTATTCATAATTCCTAATTCGTAATTCGTAATTGCTTTTTTATAACGCTACCTGGTCGCAAAAATACCGCGCGAAAGCACTGTAAGATCAAGTATGAGCACAACCCTGCCGTCACCGGTAATTGTTGCGCCCAATATTCCGCATTCTTCCGATTCTATTCCATTGATAGTCTTAATTACGATCTCTTCCTGTCCGAGCAATTCATCAACCGCAATACAGAACCGTCTGTCTCCGACTATGGCAACAAGCACATAAACAAAGTCCCTGCTGTCACTGTCTCTATTCGGCACGACAAGGACATCCGTCATATTGAACATCGGAATGACCCTGCCCCTTATTGTCAGTACCTTCTGTCCGGTTATATCCTTAATATCGGTTTTCCTTATCCTGAGTGTTTCTTCTATCATCGATTGCGGGACCGCATAAAACTCGCCCCCTACCCTGACCATCATTGCCTGCAATATGGCAAGCGTGAGCGGCAAACTTATTTTAAAAGTGGTCCCTATATCTTTCTTTGAAATAACTTCAACATATCCGTTCAGCTTTCCCACATTAGTCTTAACAACGTCCATTCCTACCCCGCGACCGCTCAATTCCGTCGAAACCTCTTTTGTTGAGAATCCGGGAAGGAAGATCAGGTTTATTGCCGCATCTTCAGACATTTTCTGTGACTCTTCTTCGGATATGAGCCCTTTTGCCAACGCCTTTCTCTTTACTGCATCAACGTCGATGCCTTTACCGTCATCCGACACTTCAATAACTATCTGGGTCCCTTTCTGATCCGCGCTGAGAATAATTCTGCCTTTTTTCGGCTTGCCTTTCAGTTCTCTTTCAGCATCAGGCTCAATAGCATGGTCTATGGAATTCCTTATAATATGCACAAGGGGGTCCCCGATATTCTCAATAACGGTCTTATCGACCTCCGTTTCTTCACCAAACATCTCCAGGTCTATGTCCTTGCCAAGGGTCCTGGACATATCCCTTACCATCCTGGGGAATTTGCCGAAGACCTTCTGTATAGGCTGCATTCTCATCTTCATAACGGCAAGCTGGAGATCAGAAGTCACTCTATCCAGGAAACCGGTTGTTTCAAGAAGGCTTTCAATATACGGGTCATCGGAATAATTAATATCGAGCTTGGCTGCCAGGTTCAGGAGCCTGTTCCTGGCCAGAACAATCTCTCCCGCAAGGTCCATCACCTTATCAATTCTCGATACGTCAACCCTGAGGTTAGAGACTACTTCTCTTTCTTTCGCAACTTGCTGTGCCTGCTGTGCCTGCTCCGAGGATATTGAAACCGTTACTGCTGGCGCTGATTTAACTTGCGTTTCGCTTTGAGGCCCCGCCTCCGGCCCTGTGGTCTCAACGTGTTCTTCATGGAAACCGGCACTGATTACAGACTCACTTTCGGCCTCCACTCTTTCTTCTACAGCAGCTCTGCCGCCGGATTCACTTACCGGTCCTTCTGCGGCCCCCACACCTGTGCCGGTTGCCAATTTTGCGGATTCGGAAGCCCTGTCCAGTTCGTTGAGAAGCTTTGAAATGTCCTCCTCAACATTGTCTTTCATTTTTATATGAAAAATAAGAAGCCGTAATTCATCGACACATTTCAGTATTACATCCATTAATTCCCTGGAAAGGACAATTTCGGCATCGCGAAGCCGTTTCATGATGCTTTCTGCGCGATGGGCCACATCAACTATGGGCTGAAATCCGAGAAAACCTGCAGCTCCCTTGAGAGTATGCATACCCCGGAATATCTCATTGAGAATATCTTTATCATACCCCTTTGTTTCCAGTTGGACAAACATGGGATCTATTCTTTCGAGCGTTTCCGACGCTTCGGTAATAAACTCGCTTATTATTTCTTCCATTTCATCAGCCATGATCATCCCCCTGCTTTCAAAGATGGTTTCTTGTCAGCAATTTTTTCGAGTTTCTCTTTGAGGATCTCTGCTGTAAATGGTTTAACAATGTAATTGTCAACCCCTGCTTTAATGGCCTCTATGACTTTTTCCTTTTCAGCCTCTGCGGTAACCATTAGAAAAGGGATGTCCTTTAACGGTGAAGGCTCCTTCCTGACATTCCTGAGAAGTTCTATGCCTTCCATATTCGGCATATTCCAGTCGGAAACTACCAACCCGTAGCTGGCGCCTCTCAGCCGCTGCAATGCATGCACCCCATCTTCAGCCTCATCTATATGTTCGAACCCGATCTGTTTAAGAAGATTCCTGACTATTCTTCTCATCGTCGGGAAGTCGTCTACCACAAGCACTTTGATGCCAAGATTAAACATTGCCCTCACCTCCCAAAAATATCTTTTTAACGATGCGCTTTATACTCTCACTGATCGCGTCGGCGTTAGTAGGTTTAATAAGGTAGTCATCAACGCCTGCATCAAACGCCTTTTTCTTTTCGTCGTCATCAGCCTCTGTTGTGACCATAATAATCGGGATGTTCCTGAAGTTGATATCCGACCGAAGTGTTTTTGTCAGTTCAATGCCGTCCATGTAAGGCATATTCATATCGGTAACAACAAGATTGATATTTTCGGTGCCGATTTTCTCAAGCGCATCCAGGCCGTTTTCAGCCGGCACCACCTCATATCCCTTGCTCTTAAGATACAAGCCGAGCAGTTTTCTCGTTGTCTTGTCATCATCAACAATTAATAGCTTCATAATAGGCCCCCTGCCTGCTTCATCCCTACACTTTCTGATATATAATTACTTTATTAATAACTACCGGCCTGAACGCCCTCGTCAGATTGTGGAGGCTTTCAGACGTACCGATAAAAAGATACCCGCCGGGTCTTAGCGCATCATATAAATGTGAGACCACCTTCTGCTTGGCCTTATCGTCAAAATAAATAAGGACATTCCGGCAGAAGATTACATCCACACCGCGTATCATCCTTACGTCCTTCTCTTCTATCAGGTTTACCTTCGAGAATTTTACCATGGATTTCACTGCATTAGACACACTATACTGCTGGTCGGTATTTTTAAAGTATTTACTCAGATAACCGGCGGGAATATTCCGTATGGCATACGAACCGTATATACCAGCACGCGCCGAGGCCAGTACTGATTCACTGATATCCGAAGCAAAGATATCTTTTTTGAATCCACCGAGTTCGGTTTTCTCGAGAAGGACTATAGATACGGTATACGCTTCCTCTCCGGTAGAAGATGCTGCAGACCATATTTTAATGTCCCTGCGGCCCATTTTCGTATTTTCAGCACTGATCTGGTTTAATAATTCACCCCTGAACACCTCAAATTGCTGCGGTTCGCGGAAGAAAAAAGTCTCATTTGTCGTTATTAATTCAAAAAGCCGCTGAAGTTCTTTGTGATCGGAATTATATTTGAGATTATAAAGGTAATCCTCATAGCCCTTGAGATTCATCTCCTGAACTCTTCTGCCGAGCCTGTTCTCAAGGAAGTATTTTTTATTGTCAGGGATAAAAATACCGCTTTTTTCATAAATAAAGTCCCTGAACTGTTTAAAGATCTCGTCGTTAATTGAGACAGTCATAGAGAATTAAGCGCCTCCCGGATTTTGTCCCGAACATCCTGATTGCGATGACCCTCATGGGCCGAGAGCGCTTCATAAGCTTCACGTCCGCCAAGTTCAGCAATGGCATCTATTGCAGACATAACAACAGGAATGAATTCATCAGAAAGCATCAAAGCTATTTTGTCAATTGCAGTCTCTCTCTCACAGGAAAAGGCAATGGACTTGATAGAATAAAATCTGACCCAGGGGTCAGTGTCCTGCAAGGCCTCCAAAAGTTCGGGCGAGCAGTAACGCGCCTCTCCGAGTCCCACAACCGCAGCCTTCCGTATATCTGAATCGGTGTCTCGCAGAAAACTGGTCAGCCGCGATGCAGTCTCATCGGTCCCCATCCGTCCAAGGCCGTTAATAGCAGCAATCTTTACTTTCTTCTCCGGGTCTTCGGTGAGCCGGAACAGGACATTTGCATCCGACACCGTCTTGGCGATAGTCTCGCGCACATGGGCGCCGTAATGGTTAATGCCTGAAAGGAATCTCCCGGAATCTATTTTAAGAAGGGACTCAACAATTGTCTCAACCACATCAAAATACTTCTCAATTTCCATGAGATCCATTAGCGGTGCATAAGCTTCTTGTGACTGTATATTGCCGAGCGCCTCAATAGCCAGGCGCCTCACATGGGCATCAACATCGCACTGTGATGTCTCAAGAAGCTGGTTTATAGACTCAGAAGAGCCTATGGAGCCCAGTGCCAGGGTCGAAGCCCTCCTCAAATCCCTTCTTGAGTCATTCAAATACCTGATAAGAACGGGGACAGCCGCGCCGCTTTTTATTTCACCCAAAATTTGCATGGCAAACGACTTCCCGCGGTACTTCATCTCCTTGGACTCCAGCAGCAGCAAAAGTTCCTTTTCGGAATCAATA